>NZ_JBSFYW010000036.1:0-93185 GCF_053599975.1 Streptomyces sp. NPDC005141
AGGTCCCGGATCGCCTGCGGCGGCGGACCGATCCAGATCAGCCCCGCGTCGAGAACGGCCTGCGCGAAGTCCGCGTTCTCCGAAAGAAAGCCGTAACCGGGGTGGATCGCGTCGGCCCCGGACTCGCGTGCGGCCCGTAGCACCTTCTCGGCGTCCAGGTAACTGCCGGCCGGAGTGTCCCCGCCCAGCGCGAACGCCTCGTCCGCGGCGTGGACATGCAGGGCGTCCCGGTCCGGGTCGGCATACACGGCGACGCTCGCGATCCCGGCATCCCGGCACGCCCGGGCCACGCGGACAGCGATCTCACCGCGGTTGGCGATGAGCACCTTGCGCACGATGATCCATCCTTTGCTCGCTTGAAGCTCGGTCTAAAAAGTCTGTCGAAGGTTGGTCGAGGGTCGGTGGAAGGCGGGCTCGAAACGCGGAAACTCTGCCAACCTCTGTCAGTGCTGCCGCAACCCTGCCGAAGAGCGGTCAGCCCTGTCGGGGCAGGTGGGCGGCGCCCCGTACGGGCGCCGATCGCCAGCTCACAGGGCTGCCCGCCGCAGGTCGGGTACCCGCCCTGCTCCAGCGCGGAGCCGGCGGCCGGCCCTCGTCGGCGCAAACGTCGTGCGCGGCGCGGTGAAGCAGCACAGCGGTGAGAGCGGCGAGTTCGGCGGGGCCGACGGAGCCCTTTTCGACGCGGAAGAGCGGTTCGGCGGCTGCGAAGGGGGCGGTGGTCATCGGAACACTCCTCATTGCGGCGGATTCCCGTGCTTGCGGGCGGGCAGTTCGGCATGCTTGGTGCGGAGCATCGCCAAGGACCTGATCAGCACCGTTCGCGTCTGCCGCGGGTCGATGACGTCGTCGATCAGGCCGCGTTCGGCGGCGTAGTAGGGATGCATGAGCTCCGACTGGTATTCCTCGATCTTGCGCTGCCGGACCGCGTCCGGCTCGTCGGAGGCGTTGATCTCCCGGCGGAAGATGACATTGGCGGCACCTTCCGCGCCCATGACCGCGATCTCGTTGGTGGGCCAGGCGAGGGCCAGATCGGCGCCGATGGAACGGGAGTCCATGACGATGTAGGCGCCGCCGTACGCCTTGCGCAGGATCAGGGAGATGCGCGGCACGGTGGCGTTGCAATACGCGTAGAGCAGTTTGGCGCCGCGCCGGATGATGCCGTTGTGCTCCTGGTCGACGCCGGGCAGGAAGCCGGGGACGTCGACCAGCGTGACCAGGGGGATGTTGAACGCGTCGCACAGCTGGACGAACCGGGCCGCCTTCTCCGACGACTCGATGTCGAGCACCCCGGCCATGGAGGCGGGCTGGTTGGCCACCACGCCCACGACGTGTCCGTCCAGCCGGACGAACGCCACGACGATGTTGGGCGCCCAGGTGGCGTGCACCTCGAAGTACTCGCCGTCGTCGACGATCTCCTCGATGACGGCCCGGACGTCGTACGAACGGTTGGCGTCGGCCGGCACCAGGTCGAGCAGGGCGTCCGTGCTCCGGTCCGCCGGGTCTCCGGTCGTCTCGACCGGCGCCGTCTCACGGTTGTTGGACGGGAGCATCCCGAGCAGATGGCGCACGTCCTCCAGGCAGCTCTCCTCGTCGTCGTACGCGAAGTGCGCGACGCCGCTCGTCGCGGCGTGCACGTCCGCACCGCCGAGGCCGTTCTGGGTGATCTCCTCGCCGGTCACGGCCTTGACCACGTCCGGTCCCGTGATGAACATCTGCGAGGTGTCGCGGACCATGAAGACGAAGTCGGTCAGCGCGGGCGAGTACGCCGCGCCGCCCGCGCACGGGCCGAGCATGACGCTGATCTGCGGGATGACGCCGGAGGCCCGGGTGTTGCGCTGGAAGATGCCGCCGTAGCCGGCGAGCGCGGTGACGCCCTCCTGGATGCGGGCCCCGGCACCGTCGTTGAGGCTCACGACAGGGGCGCCGGCGGCCTCGGCCATGTCCAGGATCTTGTGGATCTTCTGGGCGTGCGCCTCGCCCAGGGCGCCGCCGAAGATGCGGAAGTCGTGCGCGTAGACGAACACGGTCCGGCCGTCGACCGTTCCCCAGCCGGTGACCACACCGTCCGTGTACGGCTTCCTGGCCTCCAGGCCGAAACCGGTGGCGCGGTGCCGGCGCAGGGGCTCGACCTCGTTGAACGAGCCTTTGTCCAGCAGCAGTTCGACGCGTTCCCGGGCGGTCAGTTTTCCCTTGTCGTGCTGGCGCTCGGTGGCCGCGGGGTCCGGTCCCGCCAGGACCGACTCCTTGATGGCCTCCAGTTCGTCCAGGCGTTCCTGGATGGTGTTCCCGGTGGCGGGCATGGTTTCCCCTCCTTGACGTGTGGTGGCGTGGCGATCAGACGGCGTGGACGGTGTCGTCGGCCTCGGCGAAGAGCTCCAGGGCCGAGAGGACGTGGTTCACGTCGTGGGTGGGGTGCGCGGGCACGGCAGGTGCGATGCGGCGGCACAGACCGGAGAGGACCTTGCCGGGGCCCACTTCGAGGATCCGGTCCGTCCCTTCGTCGGCGATGCGTGTCACGGTCTCGGTCCAGCGCACCCGGCCCGTCAGCTGGCGCCGCAGGGTGTCCACGACCTCCCCCGCGCTGGTGAGGGGCGCGGCCGTCACCGCGGAGATCACCGGGACGGCCGGGTCACGGAACTCGGTGCGCAGCAGGGCCTCGGTGAACTCCTCCTCCACCGGTGCCATGAGGCTGCTGTGGAAGGGCGCGCCGACGTTCAGCGCGAGGGCGCGTGTGGCCCCCGCGGCCCGCGCCGACGTGATCAGTTCGTCCACCGCTTCGGCCTGCCCCGACACGACCGTCTGGGCGAATTCGTTGTCGTTGGCGACCTCGACGACCTGGCCGGTCGTCTCCCGGACGGCGGTGCAGAGGCTTTCGACGGTCCGCAGGTCCAGGCCCATCACCGCGGCCATCCTGCCGGGCACCCGCTCGTTGACGGCGGCCATGAGCCGGCCGCGCAGCCGGACCAGGCGCAGGGCGTCACGCCAGTCCAGGACACCGGCGGCGACCAGCGCCGCGTACTCGCCCAGGCTGTGTCCCGCCACCAGGGCGGGGCGGATGCCGTAGCGCGTCAGGACGTCGAGGGTGGCGACGCTGGTCAGCAGGATGGCGGGCTGGGTGATCGCCGTGTCGGCGAGCGCCTCGGCCGGGCCCTGCCGGCACAGCTCGGTGAGCGGGAGTCCGAGGAGCTCGTCGGCGGGCCGGTAGTAGGTGTCGAGCAGATCGGGCCATCGGGTGACGAGGTCCCGGCCCATGCCGACGCGCTGTGAGCCCTGGCCCGGGAAGACGAAGGCGGTGGTGGTCATGTCAGTGTCTCCTTCACGCGAGCGGCCGTGGTCAGGGGCGCGATCTGCGCCAGGACGTGGGCGGCGTCGCCGTCGTACAGCCACTCCGCGGGTAGCGGGCGGACCGTGCAGGGGCCGGCGGGGGTGCCCAGAACGGCGACCGCGGCTCCGTGTGCGGGGCCGCAGGGCAGGTCGAGGACCGTCCAGTGCGGGGGTCTGAGCCAGGGGTCGCGGTGCGGCGAGCCCAAGTAGTCGGCGTGCAGCGGGCGTTCGAGGCCGGTGCCGAGGCCCTTGAGGTAGGCCTCCTTACGGGCCCACAACTGTCCGAAGGCGGCGCCGCGCCGGCCGGGCGGCAGCCCGTCGAGTTCGGCGCGCTCGCCCGGGTGCAGCAGGCCGGTGCAGACTTCCGTGGTCTCCGCCGAGGGCATCCGCTGGATGTCCACTCCGACCGGTGCCGTGGCCACGGCCACCAGAGCCTTCCCGCTGCTGTGGGACAGCGAGAAGTGGACGGCGGGTTCGTCGTCGCGGACTCCGGAGGCGGGTCGCAGGGCGGGCCGGCCGTGCGGTCCACCGCATCCCGGGCAGGGTTCACGGACATACGTCACGTCCTGCGGCGCGAGCCCGAGGGCGGCCGCGAGGACTCTGCGCAGCGCGATGTGGGCGGCGGTGTAGAGCAGGGCGTCCCGGGGTCGCGACAGGGACGCGGCACGGGCACGCTCCTGGGCGTCGAGTTCGTCCACGGCGAGCCTGCGTCCCGTGCCGTGCGGCACGGGGTGGTCCACCAGCCAGAGGTCGACGGCGACGCGGCCGCCCGAGCCGGTCTCCTCACGATGCGGGGAGGACCCGGTGCCGTGCAACACGGAATGTGAGGACAACGCCAGGTCCTCCCTTCGGTTCGTCATGACGTGCTCGGTAGGGAAGTACGCCGTGGCAGGACGCCAGTGACCGAGACGGCCAGCCCCGCGATGCCTACTGCGGTGATGAGCAGGAGCGCCGGGTGGTAGCCGGCCAGGACGTCCGCGGAGGACGCGCCCGGCCCCGGGCGGTACGCCGACATCAAGGCGGCCACGAGGGCCAGCATCAGCGCGGCGCCGAACTGAACGGCCGTCTGGTACACGCCGCTCGCGATACCGGGCTCGGCCTTCGGAGCCGCGGTCAGGGCCTGCATGTGCAGCGCGGCGAAGCACAGGACGAAGGCCGCGCCGAGGAGCAGCAATGTGGGCAGCACATCGGTCGCGTACCGCGTGGGCACCGACGCCCGCAGGTACAGGGCGTAGCCGAGCGGAGGGGCCAGATAGCCCACGGCGATCAGCCGGGCCGCTCCGAATCGCTGGACCATCCGCCCGGAGTACGCGGCGGTGAGTGCCAGCGGCAGGGCCGCGGGCAGCAGCGCCAGTCCCGTCCTGGCCGGTGACCACCCCAGCAGGGTCTGCAGTTGGAAGGTGACGACGAACAGCAGCCCCAGGTACGACCCGTTCAGCGCCGCGGCGCCGAACGCGGAACGCCTCAGGGCCGGTTGGGACAGCACCCGCAGAGGCAGCAGCGGATGCTCGGCCCGCCGCTCCCGGAGCACGACCAGGACACACAGCCCGGCGGCGAGTGCGAACGCGGCAAGGGTCCCGGGAGCGCTCCAGCCGTGTCCGGACACGTTTCCGATCCCGTACACCAGCGCCAGCAGCGCGGCGGGCAGGCCGAGCGCGGTCGGCAGCTCGTACGAACGGCCGCCGTCCGCCCGGCTCCTGCCGCGTTGCTCCGGTACGAGGCGCAGCCCGACCAGGAGCAGCACCGTGGCGACGGGCGCGGGGAAGGCGAACGTCCAGCGCCAGCTGACCTCGGTGAGCAGCCCCGAGAGGACGAGTCCGAGGGAGAAGCCGCTCGCACCGAAGAGGCTGTACACCGAGACGGCGCGGTTGCGGGCGGGGCCCTCCGGGAACGTGCTGGTGATGATCGCCAGTCCGGTGGGGGCGGTGAGCGCCGCGCACACACCCTTGACCACCCGTGTGACGATCAGGAACCAGGCGGCGCCGGCCAGTGCCCCGGCCAGCGAGGCGACGGCGAAGACGGTGACGGCCGCGAGGTACACCCGGCGCCGTCCCAGCCGTTCCACGAGCCGGGTGCCGAACAGGATCACGGCACCGAAGCCCACGGCGAAGCCGCTCATGACCCACTGCAGTGAGGTCGGGCCCGCCCCCAGGTCCCCGCCGATCGACGGCAGGGCGACCACGGCCACCGACACCTCCAGGGCGTCGATGAGCATGTTGCCGGCCAGCACGAGCAGCAGCGCCCACTGGCGCGGGCTCCATCGGCCGGTCCCGCCGTCGCCCGCTTCGGGCCGCTCGGCGACCTGTCGCACGGTCGTCGGTCTCATCGTCCTGTCCCCCCGTCTCGTCCCGTTCCCGTCGGCTCGCGCGCTCAGCCGACGAGGGTGCCCCCGCTGGCGTCGATGAAGGCGCCGGTGATCCAGCGGGCGTCGTCGGACGCGAGCAGGGCGACGATGTCGCCGACGTCCCGCGGTTCGCCGACCCGGTTGAACACCGACAGCTGCGCCATCTGCTCGACGACCTCGGGGATGTCGAAGACCGGGTTGCCGTTGCGGGTGATGCCCGGCGCGACGCTGTTGATCGTGATGCCGCGCGGGCCGAGGTGCTTGGCGAAGTGCAGCGCGAGCATCTCGACGGCGCCCTTGCTCATCGCGTACGCGATCTCCTGGGGGTTGGCGGTCTTGGTGAGGCCCGTGGAGATGTTGATGATGCGACCGCCGTCGGGCATGATCGACAGCGCGCGCTGGATGATGAAGAACGGCGCCTTGGCGTTGACCGCGATGACCCGGTCGAACAGCTCGGGGGTGGTCTCCTCCGGAGATACGCCACCCATCACACCGGCGTTGTTGACCAGAATGTTCAGCTCGGTGGCGCCGGTGCGCTCCTTGAGCCCCTGCTCCAGTCCGAGGAACAGCTCGTGGACGTCGCCCGGGACGCCGAGTTCGGCCTGGACGGCGAAGGCGCGGCCGCCCTCCTTCTCGATCGTGCGGACGACGTCGTCGGCCGCCTCCTGGTTGCTGGTGTAGTGGACGGCGACGAGTGCCCCCTCGCCGGCGAGGCGCAGGGCCGTCGCCCGGCCTATGCCTCGGCTCGATCCCGTGACCAGTGCGGTCTTCCCGGTGAGCGTTCCCATCGTGGTCCTCCTGTGGTTGCCGTTGTCGGCGGTTGTGGCGGGTGCCTCGGTCAGTGGTGCGGGTGCGGTGGTGCGCGTTCCGGCCGCGGTGTCGGGGTCGGCGCCGGGTGGTGTGCCGAACCAGCGGTGCAGGGCTGTCGGCAGTCCCGAGGTGCCGGACGTGGAAGTCCAGGCGACGTAGCCGTCCGGGCGCAGCAGGACGGCGGTGGTGTCGGCGAGGTCCCCGCCGTCGTCGCCCTTGCGGAGCCGGGCCGTCACGAGGGACACCTGCTCGGCCCAGGGCCGGAGCGCGGCGGACCACTCCTCCCCGAGCCCGGCGTCCCCGGAGAGGTCGAGCAGAACACCGCGGCCGGCCCGCAGCAGCTCGGCCACCGTGCCGGGCCCGTCCGGTGTCTTCAGGGTCAGCGGCGGGAAGCGCCTGCCGAGCAGCGGGTGGCCGGTGCGGTGGTCTGTGCTGCCGCTGCCGCTGCCGTCGGTGTCGGTGTCGGTGAGGTCGTAGGAGATGTCGAGTCCCGCGATCATCGAGGCCAGGTGGGCCCGGGCGGGCGGCAGCAGGACCAGTTCCGCGAACACCTCGCGGACGGCCTCCACTTCCTCGCCGCCCAGCAGCAGCCGCGCCTGGGTCCGGATGTTGCTCAGGACCCGTCGCCCGACGGGGTGGCGTTCGCCGTGGTACGAGTCCAGCAGGTCCTCGCCGGCCCGGCCGGTCACCCGCGCGGCCAGCTTCCAGCCGAGGTTGACCGCGTCCTGGAGTGCCAGGTTGAGGGCCTGGCCCCCGATGGGCATCTGCCGGTGCGCGGCGTCCCCGGCCAGCAGGACGCGTGCCCTGCGGTACTCGGTCGCCTGACGTGAGGCGTCACCGAAGGAGTTGACCCACAGCGGGGTGCCGTGGCCGATCTCCTCGTCGGTGACCCGGCGCCAGACAGCTGCGATCTCGGCGAAGTCGGGCTCGGTGGTGCGGGGGTGGGCGGGGCTGCCGAACTCGTGCACCATGACACGGGTGACGCCGTCGGGCCGGCGAGCCGCGATCGCCAGCCCCAGCGGCAGCCGCTGGAAGCGCCTGCCGGGGATGTCGATGCCCGCCACGTCGGCCCGCAGCAACTCCCGCTCGGCGTCCGCTCCGGCGAAGTCGAACCCCGCCAGCCGTCGTACGGCGCTCTGCTCCCCGTCGCATCCGACGACATACTCGGCGCGGATGCTCAGCGGCCCGTCGGGGCCCGACACCTCGGCCACGACGTGGTCGTCGGCGGTCGTCAGCCCGCGCAGCTCGTGGCCGCGCAGCACCACAGCACCCAGGCCGGTGCTCCACTCCTGCAGGACCCGCTCGACCTCCGCCTGCAGGACCTTCCACTGACCCGGGTGGGTGCCGGGCAGTGTCAGGTCGAGCGGGATGCCGCCGAAGTGGCCCATGGGCTCGTTCGGCGGAGTGCCGAACCTCTCCAGCAGGCCCCGGGCGTCGAGGGTCTCCATGGTCCTGGCGTGCAGGGTCGAGGCCCGTGACTCGGTGGTGGGGGTGTCCAGCCGCTCCGCGACCAGCACCTCGGCGCCGCCGAGCCGCAGTTCGCCGGCGAGCATGAGGCCCGCCGGGCCGGCCCCGACCACCAGTACCTGGGTGCGCAGAGTGCGGGACATGGTCAGCGCGCCTCGGCGTGGGCCTTGGCGTACCCCAGCGTGGCCCGGCTGTTGGTGCTCAGCGCGGTGCGGACGTACTCGCGCGCCTCGGCGACACCGGCGTCCGGGCCGAGGATCTTGGTGATGTTCCCGGTGTTGAGGACGACGGTGTGCTGGGAGGACGCCGTGGCGCCGTCGGCGTCCTGGGTGAAGGTCCAGTAGCCGGTGTGCAGCGTCATCAGGGCGGGCAGGGTCACCTGCTTGTAGGAGATCTTCCGGCCCTCGAAGCACACCCGGTACGACTTGGTCAGATGCGTGGACCCGTCCTTGGCGCGGGTCTCCATCTCCAGGGTCTGCAGACCCGGCACGTCCTCGTCGAGACGGACGGAGGCGACGTGGGGCAGGCGCTCCTGCCAGAGGTGCGCCTCGTTGATGAAGTCATAGGCGTCCTTGGCCGAGCCGTCGATACGGACGGTGTCCTCGAAGGAGAACGTCACCTCCTCGGCGGCGTGGGCCAGTTCGACGTTGGTCTTCAGCGCCGCCAGTTCGGAGCGCGAGTTGCGGTCGACCGCCTCGTCGATCCACCTCAGGCCGTCCGGGTCGTCGTCGACGGCGCGGTAGTCGTGCAGCAGCCGGATCCGGGACGTGTCGCCGTCGAGCGGCTCGATGATCCAGGTGCCGCCCATGGCGGCCACCGGCGGCGTGGAGACCTCCTGGCGGAACTCGATCCGCAGGGTGTCCGGGTCCAGGACACGGCGGGAGGTCCAGTTCTTCGCCTCACCGTTGGCCGTGGCCCAGATCCGGATGCGTTCGGTGTTCCCCTCGCGGTCCAGGTGGTCGACGTAGATGGTCGGCGGGAAGATGCGCGGCCAGTTCTCGACCTCGGCGATCAGACGGTAGACGGCAGCGGCCGGAGCCGAGACCGTGATCTCGTGCTCCACCTCGCGCAGGCCGGGCTGCGACATGCTCAGGCTCCTTGGAATGAGTGCGTGTTCGGCGGACGGGGTGTGGCGGACGGGCTCAGAAGTTGCCCAGGCCGCCGCAGACGTTCAGCGCCTGGGAGGTGATGGAGGCGGCCGTGTCGGAGGCCAGGTAGCCGACCAGGCCGGCGACCTCCTCCGGGGTGGAGTAGCGGCCCAGCGGGATCTTGGACTGGAACTTCTCCAGGATCACTTCCTCCGTGGCGTCGTACGCGGCCGCGTAACCCGCCCGCACCCGCTGCGCCATCGGCGTCTCGACGTACCCGGGGCACACGGCGTTGACGGTGATCCCGGTGGGGGCCAGCTCGTTGCCGAGGGCCTTGGTGAAGCCGACCACGCCGTGCTTCGACGCGGAGTACGGGGCTCCGAGGACGACACCCTGCTTGCCCGCGGTGGACGCGATGTTGATGATGCGGCCCCACTCCTTGTGGCGCAGGCCACCGGTGTTGAGGACCGCGCTGGTGAGGCGGAAGACGCTGTTGAGGTTGGTGTCGACGACGTCGTCCCACAGCTCCTCGTCGAGGTCGGCCGTGACACCGCCGCCGCTGCGGCCGGCGTTGTTCACCAGGATGTCGACGGTGCCGAAGCGGTCGACGGCGGCCTGGACGAAGGCACGCGCCGAGTCCGTGGAGCGCACGTCGAGGGTGGTGCCGTCGGCGTCGACGCCCTCGCTCTGGAGCAGCTTCACCGTCTCCGTCACGTTCTCGGCGTTGCGCGCCCCGATGAACACCTTGTGCTGCGCGCTGCCGAGGAGGCGGGCGATGGCGAGGCCGATTCCGCTCGTGGCGCCGGTGATCAGGGCGACCCGGCCGTTCTGCTCTGTCATGTGCGTCTCCTTGTGCGGGGAGGGTTGCGAAGGAAGGCGGGCCCGTGGGTGGTCGGGGCCGGGGTCGAAGCGGGCCGGGCCGGAGGGGGGATCCGTCCCGGCCCGCTCGGTCGGCCCGACGCGGGGTCGGGCCGAGTCTGGGTCAGGCGGCGATGTCGACCGAGAGGAGGTCGTTGACGGCCGCGACGAGGGCCCGCGGAGTGGTGATGTCGGAGAGGTTGACGTCGTCGAGGCTGACGCCGAACTCGCGCTCGATGCGGCCACCGGTCTCCAGGAGCGCGAGGGACTCGTAGCCCAGCTGCTCGAAGTCGCTGTCGGCGATGTCGCCGTACAGGTCAATGCCTTCTTCCGCGCCCGCGCTCTCCAGCAGGATGCGGCGCAGGTCGTCGAGAGTGAATATCCGGTCGGACATGGTGTGTTCCTCCAGTGCTAAGGGTCTGTGTGCTGTTCGGGGTCCGGTGGCGTGGGCGGCGGGTCAGGCCGCGGCGCGCACGACCACCGCGGAGTTGAAGCCGCCGTAGCCGCGGGCGATCACCAGCGCGGCACGTACGGATGCCGTACGCGGGGATCCGGTCACCAGGTCGAGGTCGTACTCGGGGGCGAGCTCCACGTTCGTCGTGGCCGGGATGAGGCCGTCCTGGATCGCCAGCAGAGCGGCCGCCACATCCAGGGGCGCGGCGCCCGAGTAGAGCCGGCCGGTCATCGTCTTGGGCGCCGTCACGGGGACACCGCGCGGCCCGAAGACCTCGGTGATGGCCTCGGCCTCGACGCGGTCGAGCTCGGGAACGGCCGCCGCGTCGGCGAAGACCACGTCGATGTCGGCGGGTGCGACACCGGCGTCGTCGAGCGCGGAGCGGATCGCCTGGCGCAGGCCGGGCTGCCGGTCGCTGCCGGGCTTGGGGTCGAAGGTGGCTCCGTAGCCGGCGATCTCGCCGTAGACCCTGGCGCCACGGGCGCGGGCCGCCGCGAGGTCCTCCATGATGAGGATCGCGCCGCCCTCGCCCGGGACGTGCCCGGCGGCGAGCGGGTCGAAGGGTACGTACGCGCGGTCCGGGTCGTCCTTCTGGCTCAGCCTTTCGCTGGCGAGCTGGGCGACCCAGCCCCACGGGCAGATCGAGGCGTCGATCCCGCCGGAGACGATGAGGCGGGTGCCCTTGCGGATCTGCCGCCGCGCCTGCGCCAGGGCGTCGAGGCCGCCCGCCTGGTCGCTGACCACGACACCGCTGGGGCCCTTCATGCCGTTGCGGATCGAGATCTGGCCGCTGTTGACGGCGTAGAACCAGGCGAACGACTGGTAGGCACTGACGAACTGGCCGCCCTTGCTCCAGAGCTTCTGGAGTTCGTTCTGCCCGAACTCGAAGCCCCCGGAGGAGCTGGCGGTGACCACGCCCATGTCGTAGGCGTTCAGTTCCTTCGGTGTGACCTCGGCGTCCTCCAGTGCCCAGTCGGTGGCGACCAGCGCGAGCCGGGTCATCCGGTCCGTCTGCGGCAGGAGCCGGCCCGGCAGATGATCCTCGGCGACGAAGCCGGGCACCTCACCGGCCAGCCGCGCCGGGTACTGGTCCGGTGTGAAGCGCGTGACCGGCCCGATGCCGCTCTCGCCCTGCAGCGTGGCCGCCCAGAAGTCCTTGGTGCCCAGGCCGTTGGGAGCGGCGATGCCCAGGCCCGTGACCACTACCGGGGTCGTCATGCGATGCTCCTGTCGGGTCGCGCCAGCACCATGGCGCTCTGGAATCCGCCGAACCCGCTGCCGACGGTCAGGACCGTGTCGGTGCGCCACTCCCGCGCCGTGATCGGCACGTAGTCGAGGTCGCACTCGGGGTCGGGGGTGTGCAGGTTGGCCGTGGGAGGAACGACGTTGTTCTCCATGGCCAGCGCGGAGGCCGCGATCTCGATGGAACCGATCGCACCGAGCGAGTGGCCCACCATCGACTTGATCGAGCTGACCGGCGTCCGGTAGGCGTGGTCGCCGAGGACCCGCTTGAACGCGGCGGTCTCGTGACGGTCGTTCTGCTTGGTGCCGGAGCCGTGCGCGTTGATGTAGTCGATCGCGTCGGGGTTCACCCGCGCCTCGCCGAGGGCCACACCGATGGCCTCGGCCATCTCGGCGCCGTCGGGGCGCAGACCCGTCATGTGGAAGGCGTTGCAGCGGGAGGCGTAGCCGGCGATCTCCGCGTAGATGTGCGCTCCGCGGCGCTTGGCGCTCTCCAGCTCCTCCAGGACGAACACCGCCGAACCCTCGCCCAGGACGAAGCCGTTGCGGGTTCCGTCGAAGGGGCGGGAGGCGTGCTCGGGGTCGTCGTTGCGTGAGGTCGTCGCCTTGATCGCGTCGAAGCAGGCGACGGTGATCGGCGAGATCGGGGCGTCCGAGCTGCCCGCGATCATGACGTCCGCGGTGCCCTCCCGGATGATGTCCACGGCGTGGCCGACCGAGTCGAGGCCGGAGGTGCAGCCGGTGGAGACGACCGTCGAGGGACCCTCGGCGCCCACCGCCCAGGCGACCTCGGCCGCGAAGGAGCTCGGCACGAAGTGGTTGTAGAGGTGGGGCACCGCGTAGCGGTGGTCGACGAGGTCCAGCCGCCCGCCGTCGCTGACGACGCGGTACTCCTGGTCGAGCCCGGTGGTGGCGCCGACCGCGCTGCCGATCGTCACTCCGGTGCGGTACGGGTCGAGTTCGGCCAGGTCGATGCCGCTGTCGGCGACGGCCTCCCGGGTCGCCACGACGGCGAGCTGGGCGGCACGGTCCATGCGGCGGATCTCCTGCGGGCTCAGCCCGTGTTCCTCGGGGTCGAAGTCGATCTCCGCGGCGACACGTGACCGGAAGGGGGAGGGATCGAAGAAGGTGATGCCCCTCGTCGACGTCCGCCCTTCGCTGAGCAGATTCCAGAAGTTCTTGGCGCCTATACCGCCCGGCGCGAGGACTCCGATTCCGGTGATGGCAACACGACGGCCGGTCACGAGGACGCTTCCCAGTGGTAGAAGGACTTGGCCATGGCATCGGCGGGCGAACGCCATGTGGCGGGGTCGTACGCCTGGATGTACGGCTTGAGGTCCTCGCTTATCCGCACGAAGCGCGGATCTGTTTTCGCCTCTTCGATGATCTCGCCACCGTTGTCGGTATCGAATTCCTGGAGGTGGAAGTAGAGACCCTTGTACTGGAACAGCTGGCGCCGCCGGGTTCCCATGATGTGCGGCATTTCTGTTCCGTCGAACTCCTTGAAGAGCCTGGCGACGTCATAACGCGCACCGGGTTCCATCCGGGCGACAATCAGTGTGCTATGCATGCTCTTTTTCTTCTCCTTCACGGCGAGCAGGTCCGGTGGAGCCGGAACGGCCCCGGAGTGCGTATCGAAAGGCGGTCAGCGCTGCCGGCCCGCCCGGGAGGGGCCGAACCAGCGCTCCAGCGCCATGGGGAGGTCGTGGTGACTGCCGGGGGCGGCCCAGGCGACGTAGCCGTCCGGGCGGACGAGGATCGCGGCCGTGCCCGTCAGCGGGCTCTCGGCGGACAGGCCGACCGGTGCCGCCGTCACGATGTCCACGCGGTCGGCCCACGGCTGTGCCCGCTCGCGCAGGACGGCGGTGTCCTCCAGGTCGAGCAGCACGCCACGGCCCGGGTTGAGCAGGTCGAAGCTGCTGACGCGCTGCGAGGTCGAGGCCGTCGCCAGTTCCAGCCGCGGCATGCGCCGGCCGAGCAGGGGGTGCGCGCCGGAGCCGACGTCGTAACGGATCTCCAGGCCGCTCACCATGCCGGCCAGGTGACGGGACACCTCCGGGTAGGCGATGAGCTCGGAGAGCACGTCGCGGACCGGCTGGACCTCCCCTCCGCTGAGGAAGAGCAGACCCTGGGCCCTGGTGTTCATCAGCAGGCGCCGGCCGACCGGGTGGCGCTCGTCGTGGTACGTGTCCAGCAGCGCCTCCGGCGCCCGGCCCTGGACCACGGCCGCAAGCTTCCAGCCCAGGTTGACGGCGTCCTGGATGCTCGTGTTCATGCCCTGGCCGCCGGCGGGCAGGTGGATGTGCGCGGAGTCCCCCGCGAGCAGGACACGCCCGTCGCGGTACCGGGTCGCCTGGCGGGTGGCGTCACCGAACGCGCTGACCCACACTGGCTCGCCGTGCGAGATGTCGACGCCGGTGAGCCGCTTCCAGGCCGCCGCCACCTCCTCGTAGGCCGGGGCCTCGGTGCGCCGCTGCGGGGGCGTGCCCCGCTCGCAGACGATCAGGCGGGTGATGCCGCCGGGCAGATGACCGACCATCACCATGCCGCCGGGCAGGGTCTCGCCGATCATGCGCGGCTCGAGATCGAGCCCCCGTACGTCGGCCAGGTACATCTCCAGCGTGGAAGCCGTGCCGGGGAAGTCGAAGCCGACGGCCTTGCGGACCTTGCTGCGCCCGCCGTCGCAGCCGACGAGGTACTGCGCGCGCAGCTCGTGCACGCCGTCGGGGCCGCGGACCTCCACGAGGGTGCTGTCGCCGTCGTCCTTGACGGAGACCACCTCATGGCTGCGGCGGATGTCCGTGCCGAGGTCGGTGACCCACTGCTCCAGCACGGTCTCGGTGTGGGACTGCGGCACGGTCTTCGCCGCCTGGTGAGCGCCGTCGAGGATGCTGAAGTCGACGGGCAGGCCACCGAAGTGCCCGAAATCGCTGACCTCGATCTCCCCGAATCGGGAGAGCAGTCCCCGCTGGGCGAACACCTCCATCGTCCTCGCGGTGAATCCCAGTCCGCGTGACTCACCCGTGCGTTCGGCCAGTCGCTCCAGAAGGACGACATCCACTCCGGCGAGCCGCAATTCGCCGGCGAGCATCAGTCCTGCGGGACCGGCTCCCACGACTATGACTTCGGCGTCCATGCCACTCTCCTCGGTCATCCTCGGGAAATATCCAAAGTTCTGCATTCACGGTGCTGACGGCATGACGACTCCATTCGGGAATCCATGACCGTCGGGTAAGGCGTCCGGCATCCGGCGTCCGATGGGACTGCCGCTCGAAGACAACTCAATAATCACTAGAACTGACCGGCCGGTTCAAGGAGATTCGGGGGGAACCTCGTCATGACTGTGCGAAGTTTCGTCAGATCTTTGTGAGGTGACGCCGCGGAGATTGCGGAATTGTTTCCGCCGAATTGATTCCGGTGCGCCGCCGGAGCCGGATCGTCCCGGCACCGGGGGCGGGCCGCCGGCCGCCGCGGGCCGCGGCACGTGACACACGGCACACGGCACGCGCGGCGGGATCATCTCCGCGCCGGCGGGCGGAGGGGCCGGATCATTCCGGCCAGCGGCTGACTTCGAAACCGCAGGCGTCCACCGGCAGCGTCGTGGTGGCGACGGCCCCGTGGTCCTTGGTGAACGCGGCGTAGTCGCGCAGGTCCCAGGCGAACACCGGGTGGCAGACGTCATGGGCGATCACCAGCGCGCCCGGCGCCAGATGGGGCAGCCAGCGCTCCAGCAGCCGGGCGTATCCGGACTTGCGCGAGCCCGGCACGTCGATGTCGATGAGCAGCAGGTCCCACTGTCCTCCCGCGCTGTGCTCCGCGGCGTCGAAGGCGTCGCCCACGACGGCCTCGGCGCCCGGCGCGAACCCCGCTCGCCGCAGATTGTCCGAGGCGAGCGCCACCGGCTCGGCGGCCACGTCCAGGCCCAGGGACCGCCGGCCGGGATAGAGCGGCCCCAGACCGAAGCCCGGACCCGAGGTCCAGGCCATGAGGTTGCCCGCGAAGCAGCCCAACGTGGCTACCGAGGCGGGCCGTTGGGCCGCCGCCAGGCCGTACAGAACGCGTGCCGCGAGCGGTGTGAGCGTCGTGGTCGGAACCTGGAAGGAGGAGACCAGGTGCGCGCGGAAGGAGTGGTAATCCGGCCAGGACACTGCGGGCGCATCCGGATCCAGGACCCCGGCCGCACGGCAGTGGTCCAGGAAACGGTCCGCCAGCGCGTCGGCCTGAGGACTCGTCAGCCGCGGAAGGATACTCATCGCCGGCCACCTGCCGCCGCTGCCTCCGCCGGGTCCGGTGCGCCCCTCGGCACCGCACTCGCCGTGCCGGAAACGTCCTCTGCCACAGCGGAGTTCACCTCGTCGGAAGCACTCGGCGCCCCCTCCCCCAGCAGCCGGCTCGGGTTCTCACGGGCCGTGATGCCCGCCAGGAAGCGGTTGAGGTCCCGGTCGGGCAGGCCCTCCAGGTCGACGGCGGCCAGGTAGGAGGGCAGTTTGGAGGAGGGGGGAGCGATCTCCGCGCCCGCCTGCGTCAGGGCCTCGGCCAGCTCGTCGCCGCCGACGCCCCGGTCGTACGCACCGGCCGCCTCCGGGTACCAGATCCGGGCCGCCGTCAGGGTGTGCCGGTCCCAGCGGGATCCGCCCAGGGTCAGCGCCCACAGCAGCCCCGCCAGGTCCTGGGCGAACGCCTGCTCGTCGCAGAGCCGGCGGGCGGTCCGGGCCGCGTCGCGGTAGTGCCGGGCGGCGCCCGCGTGATCGCCCCGCCGCAGGTCCGTGTACCCGGCGGCGGCGAACAGCTTCTCCAGATGGAAGGGGTCGCGCAGGTCCCCGGCGACACGGACGGCCGCCCCGAAGGAGGCCGAGGCCTCGTCGTGACTGCCCCTGCGCAGCTGCAGCACGGCGATCGCGTAGTGGTGCGGCACGAAGAACTCGGGCCTGCCGGTGCCGAGCATCGTCGCCGACACGGACCGCAGGAAGTCCTCCGCCTGCCGGTGCCGGCCGGTGATCTGGAGCAGGAAGGCCAGGTTGTGGCTCAGGTTGTAGCGCAGGTAGAAGGCGCTGTCCCCCGGCATCTCGCGCACCATCCGGAACGCGTCGAATTCCAGCTCGAACGCTTCCTTGAACAACGCGTCGCGGCGTTCGGTGTCCTCGGTCCCCCGAGCGTCGATGGCCGCGGCGAGCGCCAGGCCGTTGAGGATCCACGCCTTCTCCACCTGCGCGTCCACGCCCGGCGTGTCGAGTGCGTCGATGCACTCCAGCCCTCGGAGGTAGTAGGCGCGCGCCGTCTGCGTGTCGTCCTTGCGCTTGGTGACGAGAAGCGCGATGAGGTAGTTCAGATGGGCCCTGAGCTCCGGCTTCTCCGCCAGGTCCAGTGACTGCTCCAGCTTCGCCACGGCGGTGTCGATCCGCCCGGTCTGCGCTTCCGAGATGGCCTGCAGCCTGATCAGGTCGGCCAGGTCGTCGGCCCTGCCGCCCTCGGCGCCGACGGCTTCCAGGTGAGCGGCGATCAGGAGGTCGGCCCGCTCGAAGTTCTGCAGGGCGATCGCGTCACCGATGGCACGCAGCGGGCTGGCGGGGCCCCCGGAACGCCAGGCCTCGACCGCGAGGCCGGGAGCACCGCGGGGGGCGTCCGGCGCCGGCGGCAGGGTCGCGCAGACACGGACGGCACGCAGCCGGGAGAGCCGCTCGAGGAACAAGGTGCCGCCGTCCCTCAGCAGTCCCCGGACGGTGATGCCCTGCCCCCGCTGGTCCGCGATCAGAACGGTCCGGTACAGGATGCGTACGGAGATGCGGTCCCAGTGGTCGAAGGCCCGCGGGACGAGGACGAGTTCGTCGCCCAGTGCGGGCAGCGCGTCGACGAGGAAACGGGCCGCGCGGTCGATCCAGCCGGCGGTGATGTGGGATTCCCGGCTGATGCGCCGGGTG
This sequence comes from Streptomyces sp. NPDC005141, assembly GCF_053599975.1. Lineage (NCBI taxonomy): Bacteria > Bacillati > Actinomycetota > Actinomycetes > Kitasatosporales > Streptomycetaceae > Streptomyces > Streptomyces sp. NPDC005141. The sequence continues at coordinate 17,506 of NZ_JBSFYW010000036.1, forward strand.
GTTCCGAGCGACGCAGTCTCGGACACGGGCACGAACCGGCCCCGGCGCCCGGTCCCCTCGTCGTCCGGACCCTCCGGCCGCGTGAGCAGGCCGACGACTTCGGCGTGCCGCTCCAGCACCTCGGGCAGGGCGCCGCGCACCGCGGGCAGCAGGACGGCCAACAGCTCCTGGATTCCGCAGAGATGGTCGTAGCCGACGCCGGGCGGCCCTATGTCCACCGCCGCTTCGGCGGCGTTCGGGCCCAGACAGTCGGCGAGGTCGTGGGGTCGGGCGCAGAGCACCACGCCGCGTGCGGCGGGACGCCATGCGAGGGTCGGATCCTGCAGCCAGGCGTGACGGGGTGCCACGGCATCAGAGGTCACGGCGCGCTCCTAGTTCTGAGTGGAAAAGGCCGGCCCCCGCTGCGGAACAGCGAGGGCCGGCGATGTGGAGACAGTGGGCTACCAGGTCTCGTTGCCCAGGGCGAGCTCGAACTCGCTCTCGGTCAGCTCGTTCTCGGCCGAGAACGTGGCGAGGACCTCGTCCAGAGCGGCGCTCAGTGCGGCGTCGGTCATGGGTGTCACCTCCTCCCTCAGAGGTCGTTTGCGGGTGGGGGGCTCCCGGACGCACCCGGCGCTCGCTCGCTCGGGGCGGGCGGTGCGCGGGGCGCGTGCGGGAGGGTCTGTGTCGTACGGCCGACGCGTGTCGGACCGCGGGTCGGGGACCGTCAGGCCCTCAGACCTTGGTCGCCTCGGTGACGTAGGCGATCTTCAGCGTGTACTCGCGTACGTCGATGCCGTCCAGCGCGGCGGGCTCGGCGCCCTGCGCGGCGCGGAAGGCCCGGTAGGCGTCCTCGCTCTGCCACTGCGAGTAGCTGACGACGGACTCGCCCTCGAAGTCCCGGTGCACGCTGTGGGATATGTAGCCCGGCGTCGCGTCGAGCCCCGCGTCGGGCTGTGCCACCGCCTCGAGCAGCTTCTCCTGCTGGGACTTCGACCGGGTGCGGGCCACCTCGATGACGGTGAAGACGTCCTGCTGCTCCGAGATCTCGATGGTCGGATCGTCCAGCTTCGGGTTCCGCTGGGTGAAGACGACCTCGCAGTGGATGCTGTCGAACGTCGCGAAGGTCAGGACCTCCTTGAAACGCTCCTGACGGCCCGGGTCGACGAGGATGTTCTCCCAGGCGGCCTTGTCACGCCACTGTATGTAGCTGATGACGGAGTTGCCGTCGTGGCTGAGGTGCGCGTTGACGGACACGAGTCCGGTCCGCTCGTCGGCGGCGCCGAGACTCTGCCAGATGTCGATCAGCCGGTGCTGGTGCTCCGGGGACGTCTCGAAGATGTTGACCAGTGTGTAGTACTGGTCCTTGACACTGATCCTCGTCATGCGAGGAACCTCCTTGTCGTTCCCGGCATGCCGGGGGGCGAGTGGTTCGGGGGCCTGTCCGGCGGACCGGACCGGCGGTGCCGGATCGGCACCGGGTGGGCGGGGCTCGGCGAGACGCCGACGCTCGGATGCGCGTACCGAGCCCCGCGGGCTCCGGCGGGATCCGCCGGACAGGTCCTGGTTCCTAGTTCTGGGCGCCGGTGGGCACGGTCTCCTCGGTGATGCCGACCGGCTGCGGCTCGGGCTGGACCGACGGCGCGGGAAGCGCCCTGCGCAGCAGCACGGCGACCAGGGCGGCCATCGCGAGGAGTACGCCGATGGAGACGAAGGAGGCGATCTCCATACCGTGGGCGAAGGCGTCGTGGGCGGCCGCGCTCAGCTCGCCGCCGACCCGGCCGGGGAGTTCGCCGGCCACGGCGGCGGCCTCGGAGACGCTGTTGCGCGCCGCCTCGTGCGCCGCTCCGGTGACACCGGAGGGCAGGTTGTCGTCGAGGGTGGAGCCGTAGATCGCGGTCGCCAGGCTGCCGACGAGGGCGATGCCGACCGCGCCGCCCAGTTCGTTGGTGGTGGAGGCCAGTGCGGACGCGGCGCCGGCCCGCTCGACGGGGGCCGCCTGGACGATGGTGCCGATCCCGAGCGCCATCACCGGGGCGAGACCGATGAACATGATCGCGGACGAGACGACCACCAGCGCCGTGCCGGAGTTGCCGTCGATCTGCGTCAGCACGCCGAAGCCGACCGAGCCGACCAGCAGACCGGCGATCAGCACGGGCGGTGTACCGATCTTCTGGGAGACGCCGGTACCGACGATCGCGGCGATGATGCCGGGGATGATGACCGGGAGCTGCCACAGACCCGCTTCGGCCGGCGACATGCCGAGCACGACCTGCATGTAGGTGGCCAGCAGGTACTGGATGCCCATCATCAGGCCGGTGGTCAGCAGCAGGGTGCCGACCGAGACCGAGAAGGCGGCGCGGGAGAACAGCGTGATGTCCATGAGCGGGGCGGACAGGCCGCGCTGGCGCAGCACGAAGGCCACACCGAAGGCCAGGCCGATCACGAGGCTCAGCGCGGGCAAGATCTCGAATCCGTCGCGGGCCAGCTCCTTGATGCCATAGACCGCGGGCAGGATCGCGGCCAGCGACATGACCAGGCTCAGCAGGTCGACACGGCCGCCGGCCGGGTCCTTGTACTCGGGCAGCAGGAGCGGTCCGGCGATCAGCAGCAGGACCATGACCGGGACGGCCAGCAGGAAGGGCGCGCCCCACCAGAAGTGGTCCAGCAGAAGTCCACCGGCGATCGGTCCGACGATTCCGCCGACCATGAACGACGTGGTCCAGATGGTGACCGCGGTCGTGCTCTCCTTCTCGTCCCGGAACATGACGCGCAGCAGCGACAGGGTCGACGGGGCGAGGGTGGCGGCCGAGACGCCGAGCAGGGCTCGGGCGGCGATGAGCATCTCGGGGCTGTTGGCCTCCGCCGTGAGCACCGAGGCGACTCCGAAGAGCACGGCTCCGATCAGGAGCAGCCTGCGGCGCCCGATGCGCTCGCCGAGGGTGCCCATGGTGATCAGGAAGCCGGCGATCAGGAAGCCGTAGATGTCGCTGGCCCACAGCAGCTGGCTGCTGCTCGGGTCCAGGTCGGCCGTCAGCTTGGGGACGGCCATGAACAGCAGTGTCAGGTCCATGGTCGTGAGCAGGGCCGGCAGGCAGAGGACTACCAGACCGATCCACTCACGGCGGCCCGCCTTCGCGGGCGTTACTGCATTCACAACGAATTCCTTTACTACTGAATGGGGGGATGGCGGAGTTGTCAGGACCGCTGAGGCCGGGGGCCCGGACTCAGACGGCGGTGACCGAGACGTCACGCACGTTCAGCGCGACGCCCTGGCCCCACAGGCGGTTGGCGGAGATGCTCTGTTCGTCGAGGAACTTCTGCGGCCAGGGCGCACCGGACCGCGGGTTGACGTAATGGGCGGGCGCCGAGTCGATGCGCACCAGGCCGGTGCCGTCGGCGTCCAGGGCTCCGTCGAGCAGGGTGAACATGCCGATGCCGGTGATCAGTTGGCGCGGGGAGACGTCCTCCGGCTCTCCCGCGTGGTCGAGCAGCTGGTGCGCCCGGTCCAGGACCGGGTGTCCGATCCGGTCGACCGAGAGAACCTCCCGGCCGTTCACCTCCCAGGTGACCGTGGAGCGTGCGCGGTCCAGCGTGATCCGCAGCATGTCGACGTCTCCGGGCGCCCGTTCGGCGACGGGCACGGCGTACGTGTACGCCGCGTAGGTGGTTCCGGGTATGCGGAGCCGCTCGTAGTTCGCGTACACCTGGGTGTTGGTGACGAAGAATCCGAATATCGACGCGCTCTCCACGTCCGCCGTGATCATCGAGCCGCAGGCCAGCCGGGGATCGGCCTGCGCGTCGGTGACCGCCGCTCCGAACGGGTGGTCCTCCGTGCCGTAGGTGGACACCGCGAGGGTGGTGGTGCAGACGAGGGCGCCGGTCGCGGGGACGTCGAAGCCGGGCAGTCCGGTCGCGGCCGTACGGTTCGGCATGGCCGTCCACTTGACGTGGTCCCGGGTGCCCTCGCCCCCGTCCGCCTGCTGGCCGGTCGTCGAGACGAAGGCGGGGGCGCCGGTGCGCGGGTTGACGCCGGTGGGCACCACGGCGAGACCGAGCGCGGACGCGTGGGCGACTCCGTCGCCGCCCGGGACGCCCGCGGCGTCCTGGGTGTGCCAGGCGGCGTCCGGGCCGGTGGCGGAGAAGCCGTTCTGGAAGGTCTCGTGGAACAGCCGGCCGCTCTGGACGGCTCCCAAGGTGCTCATGATCAGGAACTCTTCTCGGCTCGGGCGGCGTCGAGCGGACCGCGGGTGAAGGCCAGCGCGGCGGGTTCGAACTGCAGCACCATGTGACTGGCGGCGGAGTTCGCGTCCCTCCAGACGCGCTGCAGCGGGTCGGAGGCGGACTGGCTGCGGGTGCCGCCGCCGCGGAAGAGGGCGTCCACGGCTCCGACGAGCAGCTGGGTGGCCAGTGCGCAGTCCCGGCGGTTGCGCACCAGGACGTCGTCGGTGGCCTTCGCCCGGTCGACGCTCTGGGCGGCGCGGGTCAGCAGCAGGCCGGCCGCGTCGATCTCACCGGCCGCCCGGGCGTGGGCTATCCGCTGGGTGTCGCTCGGCTCGGTGCCACGTGCCGCCTTCTCGGTGAGCGCGCGTGCCGAGAGCTTCAGCGCGCCCCGGGCCGCACCCAGGATCGGTGCGGCGAAGGTGAGGCCGTTGACGGCGAACAGCGGCTGGGAGTGGCGGAGTTCGTCCGAGACGGCGCGGTTGCCCGCCCACATGTCGTCCATGAGGAAGGTCCGGTGCGCCGGGACGAACACCTCGTCCACGACGAGTGTGTGGCTGCCGGTCGCCCGCATGCCGACCGTGTCCCAGGTCTCCTCGATCCGGTAGACGCTGCGGGGTACGGCGAAGAAGCGGGCCTGCGGCTTGTCGTCGGGCCCCGGCACCATGGCCATCACCAGGGCCCAGTCGGAGAACTCGACGCCGCTGGCGTAGGTCCAGCTCCCGGACAGGTGCCAGCCGCTGTCGTCCGCCCGGGCGGTGGCGGTGGTGGAGACCAGGGAGCTGACCAGTCGGCTGTCGGGGCCGTCCGCCCAGATCTCGGCCTGTGCCTCGGCGGGCAGATAGGCGGCGAAGCGAGCGGTGTAGGCGAGCAGCGAGCCGATCCAGGCGGCGGAGGCGCAGCCTTCGCCGACCGCGGCGACCGCCTCGGTGAGCGTGGCGAAGTCCGTCGGCTCACCGCCGTGCCGGGCCGGGACCAGCGCCCTGCTGAAGCCGGCCTCGACCAGTGCCTCCACCACGTCGGCGGAGAGCCGTCGTTCGCGGTCGGCCCGGGCCGCGTGGCGGCCCGCCGGCACACCTGCGGCCCGTGCGGCGGACACGAAGGTGTCCGAAGTGGTGCGGGGAGCGAGAAGCATCCCGGTCATGGCTGTCTCATTTCATGAACGTCTCGGCTGAGAGCGGGGCGGGGCCGGCTCAGGCGCGGTAGGGACGCTTGGCGCGCGCCTCGCGCAGCGCGGTGCCCCACCACACGAGCTGGTCGAGCATGGTCTTGGTCGCGGCGGAGCAGCCCGCCGGCTCCTTGGGGCTTCCGTCCGCGTCGAACGTGGCGGCGGCGCCGTGGAAGCTGACCGTGTCGCGCAGGGTGACGGCGTGCATCTCGGCGTAGACCTGCCGCAGTTGCTCGACCGCGCGCAGACCGCCGGAGAGGCCGCCGTAGGAGACGAAGCCGATCGGCTTGGCCTGCCACTGCGTGTAGTTCCAGTCGATCGCGACCTTGAGCGGAGCGGGGAAGCTGTGGTTGTACTCGGGGGTCAGGACGACGAACGCCTCGGCCGCCTCCAGCCGGGCGCTGAGGGCCGCTGCCGTCGCCGCGTCCGCCGGCTCCGGGGCATCGGTCACCGCCACCGGCAACGGGTACTCGGCGAGGTCGACGATGTCCAGCTCGATGCCGTCGTTCTGCCGGGCCTCTTCGGCGAACCATTTCGCGATGGTGGGACCGAACCGGGTGGCGCGGGTGCTCCCGATCACCAGGGCTACTCGGAGACTTTCCTCGGACATGGGGATCCTCACGGTTGAAGGTGTGCTGTGCGGGTGGGGGCGCGCCACCCGGTGGTCCGGGCACGGCGGAGCGGTACGCCCCCGCGTCGGGCTCTGTGGAGTGCGGTGCGGTGCGGCGGGCCGTCCCCACGTCACCGCCGCACCGCCCCGGCACCCGCTGCCGGTACGACCGTGGTCTCCGCTACTGCCACGGCCGTACCGGGGTCGGTGTCGCCGGAGGTCAGACGACCTGGCGGCGGGCGCCCTGGGCGTCGCGCGGCGACCACCACAGTGCGGTGGTCTCGGCGCCGGGGCCCAGGACGGTCCAACGGCCTTCCACGATGCGGCCGTTGTTCCAGCGCAGCAGGTGCAGCGCCTCGACCGCGAAGGTGTCGTAGGGGGAGGTGCTGTCCGCCTCGGCCCCGGCGCGCACCGCCGTGATGTGGTTGACGTCGACCGAGTAGCCGGCTTCGGGGTTCACCAGGACGGTCACGTTCTCGCCGTGCATCGTTCCGCCGGAGAGCCTGAACATGTTCCCGAAGAACTCCAGGAAGGCGTCAAGACCCTCGTACCAGCCGGAGTAGGCGTGCAGTCCGGGTACTTCGAAGCGCACGTTCTCGTCCCAGAATTCGGTTATCTTCGCCCGGTCCCCGGTACCGAGGGATGCCCAGGCGGCGCCGACGCGTTCGGCAGTGAGATCAGACATGGATCTTCGTTCCTTTCGAAGTGTGTTGATTCGGGCGGCTGCCGGTTGGGTCATACGCCGAGAAATGCTGCACCGGTGGCGTCGACGCGTGCGCCGGTGATCATTTGATTGCTCACCAGGATGTCGATCTCCGCCTTTCCGGACGGCTCCGAGAGCGCCTGAAAAGGACCGCGGTAACTTGCGGCGGCAGCATTCGGCAGGGCGGTGTCGGCCCGTACGGTGAATGTCCTGCCGCCCGCCGCTTCAAGGGACTTGACGACCTCGTGAGCAGCCATGACGTCGTGCTCTTGGTCCACCACGTCACTGCTGTCGCTCTCGGGATTTCCCACGGGAATCCTCCTTGAAGACGGCCGGAAAACCGTTCCTAGGACCGCTGAGCACTTACTGGTTGCCATATCGGTACGCCCCGCGAGGGAGAACTCGACGGCGGGCACCGTCAGTCAGTAGCCTGAAAAGCCGAACCGGCAGATGGAGAGCCGGAGTCAGCGACTGTCGGCGGGTTCGAAGCACAGTCCGACACCGCGTATCGTCGTTATCCACTCATCGGGTCCGAGTTTTCTGCGCAGGCTGGCCACATGGGTGTCGATCGTGCGGCTGGGCGGGGACCAGTGCTCCCCCCACACCTGGCTCATCAGCTGACGCCGCGACACCACCGCGCCCGGCTGTGAGGCCAGCAGGCAGAGCAGGTCGAATTCCTTGCGGGTGCACTCCACGCGCCGGCCGCGCAGCGTGACCTCCCGCACCTTCATGTCTATGCGGAGCGACCCCCACTCCATGACATCCACCGCGCGGTCCTGGCGCAGGCTGCGACGCATCACCGCACCGATGCGCGCCGTCAACTCCCGCAGGTCGTAAGGCTTGAGGAGGCAGTCGTCCGCCCCTGCCTCAAGGACGAGTACCTGGTCCCACTCACTGCGGCGGCATGTGAACGCGATGATGGGCGTGTCCCCTGCCGCCCGGATCGCCGCGCACACGTCGAGACCGTGCAGGTCCGACAACTCCAGATCCAGCAGGACCAGATCAGCGTGCTCGTACATCTCCAGCGCCTTGCTGCCGCTGTCGACACTGACAACGTCGCAGCCCTGCCGCTTGAGGCTGTGAGCGATTCCCCGTTGTGCGTGCACATCACTTTCGACCACGAGCACACGCCACGCCACTTCAGCCACGTGTACTCCCGACCTGAGACCCGGCCCTTCCCACGACGCGCTGCGTTGCGCACCGGAAGTGCGGTGACGGTGATGCATGCCGCGTGTTCTGTGCCGAACTATGCCCGGCTGGCTCATGCGACGTTCCCCCTGTTCCTGCGTGGACACCCACGCCGAAATCGTTCAAGCACCGCCAGACTACAAACCGACACGCATGTATGTCAACGCGGCTCGAGTGGCTTGGAGCACACCCTGTCGGGCCCGATCGACGCCGAAAAAACGGTCATACAGCCATCAAACGACCAAGGTCCATTTGCCGGCACCCGGTCCGACGGCCGATAAAAGCCCCGAACGAGCAGGATAAAGATACAGGCGTGAATGTTATATTCGCCTCCCTTGCGGCGCGGATCCGGATCCGACGGCACCGCAAGCCACCTGCACGAACGTGAGGAGTCGGCATGAGAGACAAGGCGGCCCGGACCCGCTCCCGATTGATACGTTCGGCCGCGACGGTCTTCGCCGAACACGGCTACGCGAGAGCGAAGTTGTCCACCATCGCCGCGGACGCGGGAGTGAGCAGAGGAGCTCTCCACTTCCACTTCCCCAGGAAGGAGGCCCTGGCGGACGCGGTGGAGGCATCGGCGGCCGAGAGGTTCGCGGAAGTCACGAGCGACTGGGACAAGAGCGCCGCGCAGGGCCTGTCGCAAGCCGTCCAGGCGTTCGCCGACCTCTACCGGCGGGATGTCACCTTCCGCGCCGGAGTACTCCTGAGCTGCGAAAAGGACCGGAAGTCCACGGTGAACCTGATCCAGCGGTGGGAGGAGTACGTGACGACCGCCGTCGCGGCCGCGGAGCGCGGGTCACCCTTCTCCCGCTCCGGCGCGGCGCGGCACGCTTCCAGCGCCATCGTCGCCATGACCGTCGGGCTGGCGTTCCTGTGGCATGACAACGAGCAGTGGCTCGCCGAGTCAACCGTCAGCGGTGTATGGAATCTGCTGCCACCCCTTGTCGGCCGCATGGGCTGAGGAAGCGGCGCGACCGGGGGCCCACCCCTCGACGGGTGGGCCCCCATACTTCGAAGTTTGTTCGACAAGCCGAACACGCCGAGAGTCAGCAGTCGCCGTGTTCGCTCTCCTCGGCCTCCCGGGCCGCCGCCAGAGCACTCAGCTCCGCCCCGACCTTGAGCCCGCGCTCCGGACTCAGATCGAGCTGCACCAGAACCGAGGGCTCCGCGATGCTGGGAAGCACATGCTTCAGCAGCGCCCGGATCCGCGCCTCCAGGTCCACCCAGCCGGTCATGACCTGCGAGAAGAGCTGCACTCCCGTGAAGCAGGAACACAGCAGCTCGGCCGTCTCCACCAGATCCACATGCGGGCGCAGCTCGCCCTGCGCCCGCGCCTCCTCAAGAATCCGCTGATTGCGCTCGACCCAGCTCCTGAACGGCAGCTTCCGGTCCAGCCCCACCGAGTCCAGCTCGAGCGACAGCCTGACGCTGCCCTGCAGGACGGGGTCTCTGGTCAGTTGACACGCGAAAACGAGCCCGAGATCGACCAGTTCCTGGAGCTTGATGTCCCGGACGACGGCGGGGATGTCCGCCTGGCTGGCGAGTACGGTCCGGGCGAGCTCTTCCTTGGACGAGAAGTGGAAGTACACGGCACCCCGGGTGAGGCCCAGCTTCTTGAGCACGTCGGCGACCGTCGTGGCGCTGTAACCACGTTCGGCGAAGACTGATCCTGCGGCCTCCAGGATCATCCGTCGGGTCGCGAGCCCTCGTTCCTGCGTCGCCATCGGTCCTACCTCCGGGGGTTGTGCGGCCATCTGTGCGGGCGGAGCCGGCTTAACCCACCATTAATCTCACTATGTGAGACACCCCATTGAGCTACATACCGACTCGCACGTATGTTACGTCCCGCTCGAGGTTAACTCGAGCCCAGCTTCAGCATTCCTGGGGGGAAGGCATGCAAGCCATAGCTATATGCACGGAAACGAGACGGGACTCCGGACGAACCGGAACGGACATATCACCCGATATACCGTTCCATCCCGTACCCAAAGAACTGGTGCATCGCACGAACTCGTCCGATGTCCTGCCCGCCGGATGGCGTCCTCTGACCAAGGACCGCTTTCTGATCAGCGTCGCATGGCCACAGGACCACCCGTTCTATACACGAGTGCATGGTAACCACGCGGCGAACCTGATCGGCGAGACCATCCGGCAGTGCGGCCTGTTGCTGGCCCACGCGGCCTACGACGTGCCACTGGGCCACCACTTCGTGATGTGGGACATGACGTACACCCGGGAAGCGGCCCGTCCGGCCGCGCACCCGGGGACCCATCGCATCGAGGTGGAGGTCAGCTGTTCCGACCTTCGCTTCCGCGGTTCCCGTCTGGGGGCCATGACCTGCGAGATGACCCTGCGCGCGGACGGCAGGACCCTGGCGCAGGGGGGCGGTCGCTTCGACATCGTCAGCCCCGCCGCGTACCGCAGGCTGCGCGGGGACCAGATCGAGGCCGGCACCCAGCCGGTTCAGCCCGACTCCGTCCCGCCCGTCACTGTCGGCCGTACCCGGGCGATCGACGTCCTGCTCGCACCGGCTCCCGAGCCGGCGCCCACGACCGACGCGCCGTCGGGCCGATGGCAATTGCGCGCGGACTTCGGACACCCGACCCTGTTCGACCACCGCAATGACCACTATCCGGGGATGGTCCTCGTCGAAGCGGCGTTCCAAGCCGCAAACGCGACCGTCGCACCGGCCCTGCATCACCACACCTCGGCCAAGATCGCCTTCCTCGGCTACGTGGAGTACGGCGCCCCGTGCTGGATCGAGGCCCGCGTCCAACCGGCCGGCTCGGCGCATCTGACGGCGATCGAGGTCACCGGGCGCCAGAGCGACCGTCTGATGTTCACGGCACTGCTCGAAGGCACTTCGGCGCAACGCTGAGAGTCCCTTCGTTCGCTCGCCCGTCATCGAGCGGGGCCCGCGTCACCGTCGACCGGCCCGCTTCTCCCGCGGATCGTCACCACCGCTGTCGGTGAATCCCGTTCCACATCGCTGTCCGCGGCGTCCGGTACACCACTGACCTGCGCTGTTCGATTCCCGTCACCGTCACTGACGCCTGGTGGCGCCCCCTCGCATGCCCTGTGCACAGGGCTTCCGCACGGGTGCCGCCAGGCGGTTCACGCCGGCCCGCCGAAGGTGCCCGCGAGGCCACCGGCCGCGCGACGCCTCGCGGTGCGACGACCCGCGTCAACGACTCCGCTCCAGAACAGGAAAGGATCCGACTCCTGTGACGCACATCTTCACGGCCGAGAACATCGGCCGGCCATCCCCGCACACGCACAACTCCCGCCCGCACGCGCTTCGTTCCAACGGTTGCAGCGCCGTCATCGTATCCCGCACAAGCAGAATTGCCTCCGCCCGTGCAGGGTGCTGGCCGATCTCTTTCGCAAACAGGCGTGATAGCGAGCGGTGGGTGAACCCGGCATGAGCGACGGCTCGTCCACCATCCTCGTCACCGGTGCGACCGGGTTCATCGGCCATCAGGTCGTCCACCAGTTGCGCGCCCACCCGACCCGGCCGCGGCTGAGGCTGCTGGCCCATGAGACGGACGTACCGGACTGCTGCGCCACCGCGGCCCCCGTCGTCCGGGGCAGCCTCACCGACCCCGCGTCCCTGCGTGATGTGTGCCGCGGTGTCGACACGGTCCTGCACCTCGCCTCGGTGATCACCGAGGACCCGGTACACGCCCACGCCGTCAACGCCGGAGGAGCCGAGAACCTTTTGGCCGAGGCGCGCCGGTCAGGCGTCCCTCGGTTCGTGCGGCTCAGTACCGCCGCCGTCTACGGGCAGGGTCCCCATCAGGGCGAGCCCCGCCCTTCCGAGCGTCCGCTGTCGGTGACCAGCGCCTCGCGGCTCGCGGGCGACAGGAGCGTCCTCGACGCCGGCGGCGTCGTCCTGCGCCCCTATCTGGTCTACGGCGCCGGTGACGTCTGGGTCCTCCCCGCGCTCGTCAAAATGATCACGCTGCTGCCTCGCTGGATCGAGGGAGGGCGGGCCAGGCTGTCACTGATCTCCGTCGACGACCTGGCCCGTGTCACCGCGGCCCTGGCGACCCGGCCGGCGCCGCTTCCCGCGTCCGCCGTCCTGCACGCGGCCCATCCCCGGCCGGTCGCCGTGCGCGACCTCGTCACGACGATCTGCCGGCACCTGGGGCTTCCGCTGCCGCGCGGGGACATGTCGTCGGCGGACCTGGCGGAACGATTCGGTGGCTCGGCCGATCCGGCCCTGGCGCTGAGGCTCGCCCAGTTCGGAACCGACCACTGGTACGACAGCGCTCCGCTGTGGTCCCTGGCCGGACTCGAACCGGGTCCCGGCATCGCGACGCACTTCGCCGCCTGCGCCCCCTGGTACCGCGAACACCTGAGGGACCTCGTGCCCGCCGCCCTGCCTCCGGCCGCGTGAACCGGCCTCCCTGTCACCCCGACCCGAAAGCGGAATCAACGATGCACCCCACGCAGTCCGACCAGCAGCCTGCGACCTGCCCCTTCGCGATCGACCCCACCGGCCGCGACATCCAGGGCGAGATCGGCCGTATCCGTCAACGCGGCCCCGTGACCCGGGTCGAACTCCCCGGGGGCGTACCTGCCTGGTCGGTGACCAGCGCCGATCTGATCAAGCGGCTCCTGCTGGATCCGCGCGTCTCGAAGGACGCCTACCGGCACTGGCCGGCATGGATCGACGGCGAGGTCACCGCGGACTGGCCCCTGTCCATCTGGGTCTCGGTGCAGAACATGGTCACCGCGTACGGCTCCGAGCACACCCGCATGCGCCGCCCGGTCGCCGGCGCGTTCGGCATCCGCCGGGTCAACGCGATGCGGCCCCGCATCGAGAAGATCGTCGACGAGCTGCTGGACCGGCTCGCGGACGTGGCGGCCGCCGCACCCGACTCGGTCGTGGACCTCCGGGAGCACTACGCCCATCCGCTTCCCAGCAGCGTCGTCTCCGAACTCTTCGGCGTTCCCGAGTCGGCGCGCGGGGAACTCCTGCGCATCATCAAGGGGTTCTTCGCGACGACGTCGTCCGCGCAGGAGGCGCAGGACAATGTCGTCCGCCTCTACGCGACCATGAACGACCTCATCGCCCTGAAGCAGCGGGAGCCCGGCGACGACCTGACGACGGACCTGATCGGGGCCCGTGACGACGAGGGCGCGGTGCTGAGCGAGAAGGAGCTCGCGGACAACCTCATCCTGCTGCTCACCGCCGGGTACGAGACGACGGTGAACCTGCTCGACAACGCGGTCACCCGGCTTCTCGCCCATCCCGAACAGCTCGAACGCGTCCGCTCCGGGCAGGCCTCGTGGGACGACGTCATCGACGAGTCGCTGCGCCTGGACGCACCCGGTGCGCACTCCGTACTGCGCTACGCGGTGGAGGACCTGGAGATCGGCGGGGTGACGATCGCACGTGGCGAGGCGATCACGATCTCGTACGCCGCCGCGGGCCGGGATCCCGACCTGCACGGGGAGCACGCCGACCGTTTCGACGTCACCCGCGCCACCCGTGGTGAGCACCTCTCCTTCGGGCACGGTGTGCACTACTGCCTGGGAGCCCAACTGGCCCGTCTGGAAGCGTCCATCGCGCTATCCGCGCTCTTCGCGCGCTTCCCCGGTCTTCGGTCCGCCGTGCCCGTGGACGATCTGCGCCCGCTGGAGTCCTTCATCTCCAACGGCCACCAGGAGGTGCCTGTCCTGCTGACCGCGCCGTGAAGCGGCCCGGGCCCAACCGCCGGTGGGGCCCGGGGCCGACGGCCGTCCTACGCGGACGGACGGCGGTGACGCGGGTGGTGAGGACTTGCCGGGGTTCGTCGTGAGGGTCCACAAGCGGTCGTCCGGACCCTGAACCCGGTCGTCCCGTCCCCCTGCTTCCCGCCCCACCGATGTGCTCGGCCGCTGGAGGGGACTGCGGCGCCCGACGACGGCGCCGCAGTGCTCCCGGCGGTCGACGGCACCCCGGTTCCTCCACGAGCCCGGCTCACCGTGCCGGAAGTCCCTCCGCACGGTGGCGGCCCTCGAAGAGGGATACGGCGGGGCGGCCGAGTATCTCTGTCAGCACACGCCGTTGACGCTCTGTCAGAGACGCGACGAAGACCACTGCGTCGGCATCGGTCCCTGCACAGGCCGCGGCCACTTCGCGGACCTTTCCGGAGCTCAGCAAAGTACGCGAGGAATACGGCAAGGCCATCTTCTTCACCCCGCCGCCCGAGACGCCACGCCGTTGCACGGTCCGCCCGACGATCCGAGCACCGCGCGCTGTCAGTTCCGCGGCCGCCGCATCCATGATGTCGACGAAATTCCGCTCCTTCGCGGAGAAGTAGCCGACGAGCATGACATCGGCCCCCGCCACCTCCACGGTCGCGGACCGGCGCTCCGCGGACCCCGCTCCCCCACGACGGGCCTGGCGCCGGTCGCGCCTTCGGAACTGCTGCATGGCCCACAGGCTAGACGCCGGTCATCTGCGGCGACACGCGATTTCTCGCTGCTCGGGGTTGAAGGGCGGTCGGCGCACGGAACGGCCGGGCGACCCGAGACCGCCCGGACCGGCACAGGTTCAGAACACGAGGCCGGTCACCTTTCCGCGCGGGGCGGCGATCCGAGCGTCACCCCACCAACCGCGTGGAGGTGGATGCGCGGGAACGTCAGCCCGCCCTCTGGGCGACGACCGGGGCGTCGTGGGTGCGCTCGTGTTCCACCCGGGCCGTTTCCAGGAGGCTCCGCCAGGAGGTGACGGTCGGCCGACGGCGCAGCAGGGCCCGGCGCTCGCGCTCGGTCATGCCTCCCCACACACCGTGCTCGATGCGCTGGTCCAGCGCATAGGCGAGGCACTCGGTGAGTACGGGGCAGCCACTGCACAGTATTTTGGCCCGGTTCTGTGCGGCGCCCTCGACGAACAGGTCGTCGGGGTCGGCCGTTCGGCACAGTCCCCGGTCGCTCCAGTCGGTGCTCGTCATCTCGTGATGCCGTCCTCTCCCCTGGCCCCCGCCTGCGAGTTACCCCTCTGCCCTGGGCAACAGGCATATGACACTACGCCTTTTGAGGACCGTCACTCTATCTGCCGTACGTCACCACACCTTCGAGTGAGCGCCGCTTGCCTCCTGCGCACAGCAGCGCTATGGAAGTCCCGGAACGGCCTGCGGTGCGACCCAAAGGCCGACTTGGCGGTTTTGTCGGTCGGTCCGGGCCCTTGTCGCGGTTCCTTTCCGTGTCGTATCCGTCGCTCTGGGCGGAGTTGTGGTTGCGGAGGTTGAATTGATCACGTCCATTTCACCCGTCCTCGTGCGGCGCTCGGCACGTTCACTGTCGGCAGCGGCGAACAGCGTCCGAGGAGGTGCACAGCCGAGGCGGCAGGAAAGCAGGAGTCATGTCCCGGAACAAGCAGACCGTCGAGACCTATCTGGACGGCTTCCGCAAGAACGATCACGCACAGATCCTGAGTTGCCTGACCGACGACATCGAGTGGACCGTGTTCGGCGGCTTCCGTCTGTCCGGCAAGGAGGCGTACGACGCCGCCATCGAGGGCCCCGGCTTCGTACCGCCCCCGCAGCTGGAGGTCGTACGCATGGTCGAGGAGGACGACGTGGTCATGGCCGAGCTCGGCGGATCGGTGAAGCGCGACTCGGGGGAGGTGATGCGCATGTCGATGGCCGAGGTGTTCCGGATGCGCGACGGGAAGATCTGCGAACGCCGCGCGTGGGTGATCGAACTCAAGGAGAACGACTACCGCTGAGGTCGCCGACGGCACCGGTGCCGACCGGTGGAGCGTTCTGGACCTGCGCGGAGGCCGCTGCCTCCCCTCATGTGTCCCCGTTCGCCCGGTCCGCGAGCACCGTCTCGCGGAAGGCTGCCACCACGGGCCGCAGGTCGACCCGGTGCCACGCAGCCCACAGCTGAACGGACCCCTCGTACCAGGGCAGTTCACGCACCGCGAGGCCGTCGGACGTGCCGCGGACCATGCTCTTCTGAACGAGCGCGACGCCCAGACCGGAGGCGACCAGACCCAGCGCGGTGAGCGGGTCGGCCGCATCGAGACGGATGTCCGGCGTGAAGCCGGAGGCGACGCACGAGGCGACGAACGTGTCGCGCCACGCCGGGTCCCGGGCGTCGCCCACCGCGATCCACGGCTGCCCGTCGAGATCGCCGGGCGTCAGCTCCTCACGCCGGGCGAGGGGATGCTTCTCGGGCAGCGCGAGCAGCAGCGGATCCCGCAGCAACGGCGCCGCGTTCAGATCCGGGTCGTCCTCGGGCGGCGGCGTGCGCACCAGCGCGATGTCCAGGCTGCGCTGGCGCAGTCCCTCGAACTGCTCGGACGACTCCTGGTCGTACAGCGCGACGTGGATGCCGGGACGCTCGTCGCGCAGCGTGCGCAAGGCCGAGGGGAGCACGCCGGTATGCATGGCATCGGCCACGTATCCGATGCACAGGCCGCCCTCCTCCCCGCGGCCGAGCCGTCGGCCGAGGTTCTCCAGCCGGTCGGCATGGCGCAGCAACGCCTGCGCCTCGGTCAGGAAGACCCTGCCGTCGGAGGTCAGCCGGATGCGTTGCTGGCTGCGCTCGAAGAGCATGAGGCCCAGGTTCTTCTCGAGCTGGGCGATCTGCCGGCTGAGGGGTGACTGGGAGATGTGCAGCCGCTCGGCGGCGCGGCCGACGTGTTCTGCCTCGGCGACGGCGACGAAATAGCGAAGTTGACGCAGGTCAAGCATGTAGGACCTCGGAGGACTCAACTGTGTCCAAGCAAGTCTTGGACAGTCTCATGTAGGGATCCTAGCCTCGAACACGCAAGGCCGACGGATCACACATTCAGTGATGTATCCGTCCGAACCACCAATGTGAGGACCCCACCATGAGCATCAAGCCCCTCCTGCCCGGCGCGCTCGGCTTCGGCACCGCTCCGCTCGGCAACATGTTCCGTGCCATCCCCGACGAGGAGGCCGCAGCCACCGTCGAGGCAGCGTGGGACCAGGGCATCCGGTACTTCGACACCGCGCCCTTCTACGGCGCGGGCCTCTCCGAGATCCGGCTGGGCGACGTACTGGCGCAGCACCCGCGCGAGGAGTTCGTCCTCAGCACGAAGGTCGGTCGCGTCATTCTCGAAGAGACGGAGGACCCGGCCGCCCGCGACCTCGGCGAGAAGGGGGGCCTCTTCGAACACGGCCGCCCGAACAAGATGGTCAACGACTACACCGCCGATGCCACCCTGCGCTCCATCGAGGACAGTCTCAAGCGTCTTCGGACGGACCGCCTCGACATCGTGTGGGTGCACGATGTCGCGCAGGACTTCTACGGGGACGAGTGGCTGTCCGCCTACGAGAGCGCCCGCACCGGCGCCTTCCGTGTCCTGCAGAAGCTGCGCGAGGAAGGCGTCATCAAGGCCTGGGGCCTCGGCGTCAACCGCGTGGAACCCCTGGAGCTCACCTTGGACCTGGACGAGCCGAAGCCCGACGCCTTCCTCCTCGCGGGGCGCTACACCCTTCTCGACCACGACCGGGCGCTGCAGCGCCTGCTGCCGGCCGCGGCGGCCCAGGACGTCGACATCGTGGTCGGCGGCCCGTACAGCTCGGGCATCCTCGCCGGAGGCACTCACTTCGAGTACCAGAAGGCGCCCGCGCACATCATCGCCAAGGTGGAGCGGATCAAGGCCCTCGCCGAGCGGCACGGCGTCGGCATCAAGTCCGCCGCCCTGCAGTTCTCCCTCGCCCATCCGGCGACAGCCGCCGCGATCCCCGGCGCCACCAGGCCCAGTCGCATCGCCGAGGACGTCACCGCTCTCGGCGAGACGATCCCGGCCGCGTTCTGGAGCGACCTGCGCGAGGAACGGCTGATAGCGCAGGACGCCCCCGTCCCCTCAGTCTGACCTCTGCCGCCCCGCCCACTCCGCCCACTCCCAGGAGAATCCCGTGGCCACGACCACCGCGTCCATCGACATCGCCGCATCACCCGACCGCGTCTGGCAGCTCATCGGCGGCTTCGACTCGCTGCCCGACTGGCTCCCCTACATCCCCACCAGCGAACTGAGCGAAGGCGGACGCCTGCGCCGCCTCGAGAACGAGGAGGGCGAGGTCATCGTCGAGCGGCTCGAAGCCTTCGACAACGACGCCCGCACGTACAGCTACTCGATCCTCCGTGCCCCGTTCCCCGTCAGCGGCTACCGCTCCACTCTCACGGTGCACGAGACGTCCCGCGCGGACACGGCCCGGGTGGAATGGTCCGGCACCTTCACGCCCGACGGCATCGGCGACCAGGATGCCGTCGCCCTGTTCCACGGCATCTACACGCAGGGCCTGGCCGCGCTGAACCAAACCCTCACCCCTCCGCCGGCCTCGGTCTAAGGGTCTAGGGGTCTAGGGGTCTAGGGGTCTAGGGGTCTAGGGGTCTAGGGCAACAGACCCCGCACACCCCGCCTCCGGGCACGGCGGCCGCGTACGGCATGGCGCCGCCTGGTACACCATGGCGCCTGACCGGGTCAGCCCGCGCGCAGTGTCGCCGCCGCCTTGTAGGTGCGCAGCACCGGTGCCGTCTCGATCCGCGTGACGGCATCCCACGCCACCCGTCGCGTCAGGTACTGGTGCAGGGCCTCCGCGTCGCGGCACAACGCGTGGGCGACCAGGTTCGTCGGGCCGGTCGTCGCCGCGACCACGGCGAGTTCCTCGTGGCCGGCCAGCGCTG
This sequence comes from Streptomyces sp. NPDC005141, assembly GCF_053599975.1. Taxonomy (NCBI): domain Bacteria; kingdom Bacillati; phylum Actinomycetota; class Actinomycetes; order Kitasatosporales; family Streptomycetaceae; genus Streptomyces; species Streptomyces sp. NPDC005141. The sequence goes on from NZ_JBSFYW010000036.1 coordinate 36,034, forward strand.
TCGCCACCGTATCCAGGTGCGCGGGGGCCACCTGCATCCACAACAGCGCGGACACCGTCACGCCCAGCAGGGCCGGATCGATGTCGACGTCGAAGAACAGCGCCTCGCGCGCCCGCAGTTCGGCCAGCCGGCGAGCCGCGGTGGAGGCGGTCGTGCCGGTCGCGGCGGCCAGCTCCGCGTAGCTGAGGCGCGCGTCGTCGCGCAGCGCGGACAGCAGCAGCCGGTCCGCCTCGGTGAGGAGGTACGCCGCGGGGGCGGCACCGGATGCGGCGTCGACGATGCTCCCGGCCTCCGCGGTGCCGGTCTCCCCAGTGCCGCTCTCTGTGCCGGTCTCCGCGCGCAACCGCGCCACCTGGTCCGCGTCGAGAGCCTCGACCCGGCCCCGCCACGCCGTCGGTCCGCCCAGGTAGGTGTGCAGCAGATAGTGCGCCGACACGGCGGTGATCCCGGCGGTACGGGGGATGTCGCGCAGCAGCAAGGCGTGTGCGTCCGGGCCCGCGGGCGCGGCGTGGATGATCGCGACGATCTCCGTGCCACCGGAGGTCAGTCGCACCCAGGAGGTGTCGGGGCGGCGGGCGAGCGCCAGCGCGATGTCGTGCGCACTGCGTGTCGCCGCGGTCAGCCGCACGAACCACTGGTGCGCGCCGGAACTGCGCGGCGTGGGCAGGGCGACCACCCGCAGCCCGGCCTGCGCGTAGAGCCGGCGGTAGCGGCGGACCACGGTCTGCGTCGAGGTGCCGAGGACTTCGGCGACGCGGGTGAACGGCGCCCGCGCGTCCACCTGCAGGGCGTGGATCAAGCCCCGGTCCAGCTCATCCAGTACGAGCATGTTCATCAAACTAGCCGACCTCGATGGAAGTAATCACCGGTGGAGGTCGAGAAAATGGAAGTACGAGGGGAGTGAGCGGCACGGTGGTCACCGGCCGCCTGCCGTTACGGCGACTGCGCCGTCCCGGGCCCGGCCATCACCGACACGTCCGTGCCGTTCCCCCAGGGGGAGACCCATGTCCCGCACCACGCAACACACCGCCGGCCCCGGCCGACGCACCGTCGTCGCGCCGTCCTCCGGCCGCCGGGGGCTCGCTCTCGCCGCGTTGCTGACCGCCGAGGCGATGAACCTCCTCGACGCAACGATCGTCCAGGTCGCCGGCCCGGTCATCCACACCGACCTCGGCGGGGCCCTGGCCACCATCCCGTGGTTCAGCGCGGCCTACACGCTCGCGTTCGCCCTGGGCCTGCTGACCGGTGCCCGGCTCGGGGACATCGCCGGCCGCACAAGGGTCTTCCGTATCGGCGTCATCGCGTTCGCCGCCACCTCACTGGCCTGCGCGTTCGCTCCCGGCGCCGCGACACTGATCGCGTTGCGCGCCGTGCAGGGAGCGGCGGCGGCCGCGATCATCCCGCAGACGTTCGGGCTGATCCGTGCCATGTACGACGGTGGCGAACTCACCCGGGCACTGGGGATGATCGGCCCCGTCATGGGCCTGTCCGCGGTCCTGGGTCCGGTGCTCGGAGGCGTGCTGACCCACGCCGACCTGATCGGCTCGTCATGGCGCGTGGTCTTCCTCGTCAACCTCCCACTGGCCGCCGCGGTCCTGGCCGCATCCACGTACCTGACCGAGGACCGCGCACCGACGCGGCCCCGCCTCGATCCGGTCGGCACCGTCCTCGCCATGACCGGCACGGCCCTGATCGTGTGCCCGCTGGCCACCGGTGCCCCCGGGCCCGCCGCGTGGGGCGTCGCCACCGCGGGAGCGTTGGTCCTGAGTGGGTTCGTCGTCCATCAGCGTCGCGTGGGCCGCCGCGGCCGCGGCCCGCTGATCGAGCCGGCCCTGCTGCGCGGCCGGGCGTTCCCCGCCGCGCTGGCCACTTCGACGCTGTTCTTCGCCGTCATGAACGGCGTCGTGATCACCGTCGTGCTGCACCTCGAACTCGGCCTCCACGACGGCCCGCTCACGGCAGGACTCACGCTGCTGCCGTGGTCCGCCGGACTGGGCATCGGTTCCCTGGCGGCCGGCACCCACCTGGTCACGCGGTACGGAACGCGCATCATGCACATCGGCATCGCGGTCCTCGCGCTCGGTCTGGCCGCGGCTTTCCTCGCGTACAGCAGTGCGGAACCCGGCGCCTACCCGGCCATGCTGCCCGCCGCGCTCGCCGTCGCCGGGCTGGGCACGGGTCTGTTCACTCCGCCGTTCTTCAGTACGGCGCTCCGCGGCGTCGGCCCGCAGGAGACGGGCTCGGCCGCCGGTCTGCTCAACGCCGTACAGCAACTCGGCGGCACCCTCGGCGTCGCCGTCATCGGCGGCGTCTACCTGGGGGCGGCCGACGGCGCGCGCACCGCGGCGCAGCACGCGCTGGGGGCGGCCGCGGTCGTCCTCGCCGCGACGTCTGTGGCGGCTGCGACGATGACCGTTCGCCCGGCCGACCGCTGACGATCCTCTGCCGACCTGTTCCCGACCTGCTTCCGATGGCCGCCACTGACCGGTAGGACCGGGCCGCCGCTCCGCGGGAACGGCCGCCGGGCCGGCACAGCTCGGCGGGCACTGCCCGTCCGGAACGGCTGCGCGGGGACTGCCGGGCCGGCGTCGCCGAGCGGGCAGGGCCGAGCAGGCCTCGCGCCATCCGGATCGGCAACCCGCCCATCCGGATGGACACCCGCGCCCGCGGCTCGCGGGCGCGGTTCATCGGCCCCGGATCAGGCTTCCGCGCGCCTCGGCAGCCGCCAGTTCGGACGGACGAAGTGGCAGGTGTAGCCGTCGGGGTAGCGCTGCAGGTAGTCCTGGTGCTCCGGCTCCGCCTCCCAGAACGGACCGGCCGGTGCGACCTCGGTCACGACCTTCCCCGGCCACAGACCGGAGGCGTCGACATCGGCGATGGTGTCCTCGGCGACACGCTTCTGCTCGTCGTCGACGTAGAAGATGGCGGACCGGTAGCTGAGACCGATGTCGTTGCCCTGCCGGTTCTTCGTCGACGGGTCATGGATCTGGAAGAAGTACTCCAGGATCGTCCGGTAGTCGGTCTTCGTGGGGTCGAACGTGATCTCGATCGCCTCGGCGTGCGTGCCGTGGTTGCGATACGTCGCGTCGGCCACATCGCCGCCGCTGTATCCGACCCGCGTGCCCAGCACGCCCGGGAAGGTCCTGATCAGATCCTGCATGCCCCAGAAGCAGCCGCCCGCCAGCAGCGCCTTCTCCTCGTTCCGGCTCATCGCACGCACCCTTCTTCCTTGTCTTCGCCAGACTCGTACAGGCGCCACCGCCGCACGCGCTCCGAGCGGTCCGTCTCCCCCGCCCTCGCGGCGACGCGGCACCGATCTGCACAAGGCCGAAGACACCCGTCAAATTCCCGGTCCGGCGCCTGGGATCCGAGAAACGGCAGGGGCCGGTCTGCGGGCCAGGCCCGTGGGACCGCACGACACCGATAACGATCGTGCAAGTTTCAAGCAGTATCGGCCCGAGAGTTTGCTATCGCTACCGGGAAAAGGGCTCAATGTCCTTGCTATGTCGGCAGAAAACGGATAGGGAGCGGATGAACGGCACGATCGACGGCTTCAGCTACGGACTGGTCACCCCGGTGGCCGCCTACGTCATGGCATGCGTGGGCTCGGCCCTGGGGCTGCGCTGTGTGGTGCGCACGGTGCACCATGAGCCCGGTTGGAGGTTGGGCTGGCTCGCCCTGGGAGCCACCGCTCTCGGCTGTGGCATCTGGACCATGCACTTCATCGCCATGACCGGCTTCTCCGTGGAGCAGACGTCCATAACCTACGACGTCCCCCTGACCGTGCTCAGCCTGGTCGTGGCGATCGTGGTGGTCTCCGCGGGCGTCTTCATCGTCGGGCACCGCGGTGCCACGCGGACCTCCCTGACCGTGGCCGGCGGCATCACCGGTGTGGGCGTCGCGATGATGCACTATCTCGGCATGTTCGCGATGCGGCTCAACGGAGACCTCCAGTACAACGTGTTCACCGTGGCCATGTCGCTGGTCGTCGCCCTCGTCGCGGCGACAGCCGCGCTGTGGGCCGCCGTCTCCGTGCAGGGCTTCCTTCGCTCCCTCGGCGCCAGCCTCGTCATGGGCCTCGCCGTCACGGGCATGCACTACACCGGCATGGCCGCCGTGAGCGTCCATCTCCACTCCGGTGCGCAGCAGGCGACCAGCGGCCAGTCCGGGGCCTCGCTCCTGCTGCCCATGCTCCTGGGCCCGGTCATCTTCCTCATCCTCGCCGCGGCCATCGTCATGTTCGACCCGGTCCTGATCCTCGGTGAGAGCAATTGGAACAGGTCCCCCGAGCGACGCTCCGCGGCAGCGATGAACGGGACCCGGATTCCCGTTTCGGTGCCGGGCATCGACAACTCTTCGTCCTTCACCTCCCCGGGTCGGCACATCGACAGCCGCCCCCCGGCCCCGGCGCCGTGGCCCGCCGCCGATGAGTACATCTCCCACTACGGCGACAGGGGCACCGGCGAGGCCTACACCTCCCGGCAGACGACCGACTAGGGCAATGCGTTCCGAGTCGGCGGTGGCCGCGCCGGTTCTTCCGGCGTTCCGCCCCCGCCGACCGGGCCGACTCCACTGGTGAAGGGTGGTTCCGGCGCGGGCCAGGCCGGACCGGGCGGGGCGGGGCGGGGGGCCGCTACGCGGTTCGGTTGTTCCGCTCCCCGCGGTGGGGAGCGGAACAGGCCCCCCACCGTGGCGGAGCCTGACAGTCCTCTGCCCTCCGGGACGATCTTGAGACTAGGGTGCCGGGCATGACCTCCATAGCCTTGCGCGGCACCACGTTCCACTACGACGACACCGGTTCCCCGGCCGGGCTGCCGGTCATGCTGATCCACGGGCATCCCTTCAACCGGACCCTGTGGGCCCCGCAGGTCGAGGCGCTCGTCGCGGCCGGACACCGTGTCATCACCCCCGACCTTCGGGGCTATGGCGACAGCGGGGTGGATGCCGGTCCCGTCCATCTCGAGGACTTCGCCGACGACCTCGTCGGACTCCTGGATCACCTGGGCGTCGACCGGGCGGTGGTCGGCGGCGTCTCGATGGGCGGCCAGATCGCCATGGAAGTTCAGCGGCGTCACACCCATCGCGTCCATGCCCTCGTCCTCTCGGACACCTCCGCACCGGCCGAGACGGACGAGGGGAAGGTGTTCCGCAACCGGCTGGCCGACCGCCTCCTGGCGGAGGGCATGGACGGCTACGCGGACGAGGTCATCGGCAAGATGCTCGCCGCCTACAACGTGACCGCGATGCCGGACGTCGCCGAGCGCGTCCTGCGCATGATGCGCGCCACCGACCCCCGCGGTGCCGCGGCGGCCCTGCGTGGCCGGGCCGAACGACCCGACTACCGGGACACCCTCGCCGCCGTGCAGTCCCCCGTGCTGATCGTCGTAGGCGCCGACGACGTCTACACGCCGGTCGCCGACGCCGAGATGATCCATGGCCTCGTCCCGCACGCGATCCTGACCGTCGTCGACGGCGCCGGCCACCTTCCCGGTGCCGAACAGCCCGGCCGGTTCAATGCGGCTCTGCTGGACTTCCTCGCCGCCCATGTGACCACCCGTACCTGACCGATTCGACCGGTCGCGGCCCGGTACACCCCGGGGTCCGCCACCGGGCCGTCGGGCACTGCCCTGGGGTGGGTTGCTGTTCGGGACGGCCGTAGCGGCAGCTTCTGGGCTCGGCCTCGTTCACCCGACCCCCATCGGGAAGTGATCCTCACTCCGAGGCCATGGCACCGGTGGCCCCACCAAGCGGGCCGCCCTTACCCACCCGGGCGCCGCAGAAGGACCGGGCACATCAGGAATCGCAGGCACTCTGGGTCGGCATCTCGAACCACATGGTCTTGCCGGTGGGCATCTGCGTGCTGCCCCAGGCTTCGGCGAGCAGGTCGAGCAGTTCCGTACCGCGTCCACCTTCCGCGTCGGCGTCGGCCTCGCGGCGTACGGGGCCGGCGGGGTCCGTGTCCTCGACCTCGCAGCGCAGCCGGGCACCACGCACACACAGGTTGAGCCGCAGAGGGCCCCGTGTGTGGCGCAGAGCGTTGGTGACCAGTTCGCTGACCAGGAGCTCGGCGGTTTCGGAGAGGTCTTCCAGACTCCAGTCACCCAGCCGCGCGGTCACCAGACGGCGGGCCCGGCGCGCCGAGGTCAGCTCCCGTGTCAGGGGCCAGGAGGCGTCCCAGGGGGTGACACAGGCGCGAGGCGCGTCCAACGGCCGAAGGGGCTCCAGAGCACGCGACCAGAGAGCCTGATGGCGGGCGATCCACGAGGTGGACGCCACCACTGGTGACCGCTTCTTCGCCCGAGCGCGTTCCGTATCGCCCGCGCGAACCGATTCCTCCGGTCGGCGGTAATACCGTGCAAGGCTTCCCCGGCGAGAGATCGCCAGGAGGCCGATGGCCCCAGGAGCCATGGGGGCCATGCGAATCAGTCCCTTCCGCACTACTGGCTGCCCCGACGGCCGGGGCGGATCGGACTCGTCCACGACCGGTCCGGGCATGTGCCAGGTCACACGTTTACGTGGCGCTCGTCACGATAACAAATATACATGTAGCACCTGCTACGGTAAAAATGCTTTCCAAGCGTAACCATATGGACATATGGAACGTGTTCGGTGTCCCGCAGCGCACCACACCGTACGGAGTCGGCCGCAGTGGCCACAGTGGGGAGCCCTCATGCCACGGCAGCCCGACCAGGCCAAACGACGAGACCTGATCGACCGGGTCCGCGCCTACTTGATTCGCAACGGACTGGCCGAGCTCTCCCTGCGCCCTCTCGCCCGGGCTCTGGGTACCAGCGACCGCATGCTCCTGTACTACTTCGGGACCAAGGAGAACATGGTCGCCGAGGCGCTCGCCCTCGACGAGCGGCGGCCCCTCCTGCGCGCCCGGAGCGTGCTCGGGACCCCCGGGTCTCCCCAGGACCCGGCGGGACTGCGCCGCTTCATGGAGGAGACCTGGGAGCAGTTCCGCGCTCCGGACCTGCGCGCCGCGCTCCCCCTCTACCTCGAGATCATGGCGCTCAGCCTTCGCCACCCCGACCGGTACGGGCCCGTCATGCACGACGTGCTGACCGAGTGGACCGGCCTGCTCGCCTCCACCTTCCGCGGCCTCGGCATGACGGAGGCCCGAGCACGGACGGAGGCCACCATCCTGGTCGACGCGACCTTCGGCCTGCTCGCCGTCTCCCTGGCCACCGGCGACCGGGCCCGGGCGGACGCGGCGTTCCACGCCCTCCTCGACCGCCTCGAACCAGGCTGGCACGTCACCTGACTCAAGCGGGCCCGGGCCATGACGGCGCATGTACCGTTCGAGACGGATCACCGTGCGTCAGAGCTTGGCCCCGAAGTCCTGGGTCCACCACGGGCCGCCCGACCCCTTGTGCACCCCCACCCCGATGTTCTTGAACGAGCAGTTCAGGATGTTCGCGCGGTGCCCGGGACTGTTCATCCAGGACTCCATCACCGCCTGCGGCGTCTGCTGGCCCATGGCTATGTTCTCGCCGTAGGTGGACCAGCGGTAGCCCGCGGCGGTGATGCGGTCACCGGGGTCGGCGCCGTCGGGGTTGCTGTGGTCGAAGAAGTCACGGGCGGCCATGTCCTCGGAGTGGGCCAGTGCGGCGTCCTCCAACTCCGCGTCCTCGGTGAGCGGACCGCAGCCGGCGGCCGCCCGCTCCTTGTTCACCAGCGCGACGACCTGGGCCACGGTGCCCGTGGGGGCCGACTGCGCCTGGGGCGCGCCGGACACCCGCCGCGTCGGAGGAGCCGAGGACGTGGCGGCCGACGCGCTCGACTTGGCAGGGCGGGGCGTCTTGGAGGCCTTCGCCTTCGGCGGTTTCGACGCGGACTCCGACGGAGAGGGGGATGCCGATGCCGTGTCGGACGCGGAGGGGTCGGCGGCGCCGGGTGCCGAGAGGTCCATGACGGGGTCGCCCGCGGCCCGCGAGGGGGTCGCCTCGTCGGTTCGTGTCCCGGGTCCGATACCGAGGTACCAGAGGCCGCCGCCCGCCACACAGACCGCCAGAACGGCTCCGCCCAGGGCCCGGCGCCGGACGCGTCGCCGTCGGCGAGCCTTGGTGCGGGAGGTCGCCGCGCCCCGGGGCGCCCGGTGCCCGACCGTCGCCGAGCCCGCTCCTCCGTGGCCCGCGACGACCGCGAGCTGCGATGTCGAGCCCGCGGCAGCCATCCCGTCGGAGGTGGCCCGCAGGGCCTCGAGCAGCCCGGGCGATACGGCGATCAGCGCCAGGCCGGCCAGCAGTCCCTCTGCCGGCACCAGTCCGCTCCACATGCCGGAGCAGCGTGCGCAGTCGCGGGCGTGCCGGGCTGTCCGCTTGCGCCACAGCGCCGAGGGCCGGCCGTCCCAGGAAGCGAGGACACCCCGCAGTTCCTCGCAGGGCGGCCGGCCGTCGAGGGCGCGTACCACCACGCGGGCCGTCTCCAGCTGCGCCTTCATCCGCTGCACCCGGACCGCCGTGTGCTGCGGCGAGAGCTCCAGGGCCTCGGCGACCTCGGTCCGGGTCAGTTCACCGGCGCACTCCAGCCACCACAGGGAAAGGACTCCTCGATCGTCGGGCTCGAGCCAGCGGGTCGCCAGCGCGGTCTCCCGGCGCTGGCCGGAGAGCTGGAGCCGCACCATCGTCAGGTCCACGAAATCGGCGCCGGGGTCCGCGAGCTCCTCGGCCTCCTCCACGGCGCCCGGGGCGAGCTGCCGGTCCTGCCAGTGCGCCCGGACCTGGTTCATCGCGATCGCCACGAGCCAGGAGCGGAAGCTCTCCGGCGTACGCAGCCCGTCCAGACCGTCCAGGGCGCGGAGCATGGTGTTCTGCACGACGTCGTCGACATCGACAGAGCCGTTCAGGGCCCGCCCCACAATGTTGTAGACCAACGGGAGGAAGGCACTGACCAGGGCGTCCTGGGCCTCCCCGTCACCCGCTCGGGCGGCAGTCACCAGTGCCGCCGTCGCCACCCCGTGCTGTCTCCTCATGAAAACTTCCCTGCCCTCGACTCCGAACGATGCTGCCGTCACTTGGGAGACCGCCCGCAGAACCTCGGATAACAGTTCTTCGGAGACTCGTTGCGGCAGAGACTTGCCGCACCGGACTGTCGGTCGCAATGGAAAAGGTCACATCCGGGCCACCCCGTCCGAATGAGTGGTATCGCTATGGCGCCCTTGCCCGGATTCGTGCATGTACCTGCACCGCGCGCCGCACGTCCGTCCGCCGGACAGCGGGCACTCGCGCCGGCGGACAGCGGACCGGCGGGCACCCGATCGTCCGCTGGTAAAATGAGGGCACGCTTCGTGTCGCCGGGGCCCGTGCCAAGAGGTACGGGCCCCGGGGCGTTCCGGGCGTCAGACTGAGGAAGGTTCCCCATGAACGCGAAGCCGCCGGCCCCTGGACTCTCCCCCGCCGGCGAGCGCCGGACGACGACAGCGCCGCAGGGTGACGTCTCGACACCGCGGTCGCCCTCCACGGGACTGCCTCCGGCCGCGTCGTTCGACGCACTCGGACTGCCGTCGGAGCTGGTGGAGAAGATGACCGGCCTCGGGGTGACGGAGCCCTTCCCGATCCAGGCCGCGACACTCCCCAACGCGCTGGCCGGCCACGACGTCCTCGGCCGCGCACGGACCGGTTCCGGCAAGACGCTGGCCTTCGGACTCGCCCTGCTCGCACGGACGGCGGGCCGACGAGCGGAGTCGAAGCGGCCGCTGGCTCTCGTCCTGGTGCCGACCCGGGAGCTCGCGCAGCAGGTGAGCGACGCGCTGGAACCGTACGCGCAGACATTGAACATACGGCTGGCGACGGTGGTCGGCGGCCTGTCGATCAACCGGCAGACGGCGCTCCTGCGGACCGGCGTCGAGGTGCTCATCGCGACGCCGGGACGCCTGACCGACCTGGTGTCACGCCGGGAGTGCCATCTGAACCAGGTGCGGATCACGGTCCTGGACGAGGCGGACCAGATGTGTGACCTGGGCTTCCTGCCGCAGGTCTCGGACCTCCTGGATCAGGTCCGCTCCGACGGGCAACGGCTGCTGTTCTCGGCCACGCTCGACAGCAACGTCGACCAGCTCGTACAGAACTACCTGCACGACCCGGTTCTGGCGTCGGTCGACCAGGTGGCGGGCTCGGTCACCACGATGGAACACCATGTGCTGAACATCCACGGTGCCGACAAGTACGCGACGGCGACCGAGATCGCCGCGCGGGACGGCCGGGTGCTGATGTTCCTGGACACCAAGGCAGGCGTGGACCAGTTCACCCGTCACCTGCGGGCCAGCGGCATTCGGGCCTCCGCCCTGCACAGTGGGAAGTCGCAGCCGCAGCGCACGCACACGCTCGCCCAGTTCAAGAACGGCGAGATCAACGTGCTGGTGGCCACCAACGTCGCCGCCCGAGGCATTCACATCGAGGCGCTCGATCTCGTCGTCAACGTCGACCCTCCGGCCGATGCCAAGGACTACCTCCACCGCGGCGGGCGCACGGCGCGCGCCGGCGAGTCCGGGAGCGTGGTCACTCTGGTCACCCCCAACCAGCGGCGCGATGTGAACCGGTTGATGTCCGAGGCCGGTATCCGGCCGGTCGTCACCCAGGTGCGCTCGGGCGAGGCGGCGCTGGCGGCCATCACCGGTGCCAGGCGCCCGCCGACCGAGACGAAGACCAACACCGGCAACGCGCCCTTCCGCGGTCTCGGCACTCGTCCGGGGCGCGCCGCCAAGGAGTCCCGCAAGACCGCGGACGCCCGAAAGGCCGCGGAGGCCCGTGCGGCCGCCCGGGTGCGCAGGGGTCGCTGACGCGGAACGGAGCGCAGAGGCAACCTCCACCCGAGCAGTTGCTGTCCGCTACTCGCCGACCGCTACTCGCCGACCAGTACTTGCCGACCGGTACTTGCCGTCCGGCCGGGAAACGGTCGGCGCCCGCTGCGAGCGCCCCCGTTCCCACGGCTCGGAAGAGGCCTCGGCCTCGCCGTCCTCGCCCGAGACCTCTCCAGGTACGCCTTTAGCTCACGGCCTGCTTCACCAGCGCGGCGATCCGCGCCTCCGCCTCGTCCGTCAGCTCGGTCAGGGCGAAGGCGCTGGCCCACATCGTGCCGTCGTCCAGCTTCGCCTGGTCACTGAACCCGAGCGTCGCGTAGCGCGCCTTGAACTTCTCCGCGCTCTGGAAGAAACAGACGACCTTGCCGTCCAGCGCGTAGGCGGGCATGCCGTACCAGAGCTTCGGCGCGAGGACCGGTGCGTTGGCCTTGACGACGGCGTGGACGCGCTCGGCCATGACCCGGTCGGAGTCCTGCATCTCGGCGATCTTCGCGACCACGTCCCGCTCCGCCTCGGCCGCCTTGTCCGCGCGCGAGCTGCGGCGGGCCTCCTTCTTCAGCTCTTGGGCGTGGTCCTTCATAGCGGCCCGCTCCTCGGCCGTGAATCCCTCGTGCTTGGCGCTTTCGGTACTGCTCATGGCAGATGTCCCCTTGAGGATCTGATGTGCGGGATATCGGTCTCGTGTGTGGCGTCACACCACTATTCCATCATCGGCACGCACCGTGCCGATGATGGCTGAATATCCCGCGCGGCCCCGGCATTGTCAACGGCACGGATCGTGCCGATAGGGTGGTCCCATGACCGAGCCACCCGCCATGCCGCGCCGCCGAGGCGCCGCGCGCACCGACGAGCTGCTCCAGGCGACCCTCGATCTGGCCGCCGAGGTCGGCTACGCGGGCCTGAGCATCGAGGCGGTCGGCCGACGGGCCGGGGTCGGAAAACACACGATCTACCGGCGCTGGCCCTCCAAGGCGGCACTGCTGCTCGACGCCCTCAGCCGTGTCTGGACCAGCGACCTGGACTACCGCGACACCGGGGACATCCGCGCGGATCTGCGCGAGCAGTTCCTCCGCTCGGGCCTCGCCCTCTCCAGCCCGCCGATCGGCCCCGTCTACCGCGCGGTCATCGCCGAAGCGCAGGCCGATCCCACCCTGCGGGCGACCCTGCACGAACGCTTCCTGGCCACCGTCGAGCAGAGCACCCTCGACCGGATCACCCGCGCCCAGCACACCGGTGAACTGACCGCGGAAGCGAACCTGGAATTCGCCGCCGAGGTGCTGTGCGGCGCCCTGTACTACCGCAGCCTCCTGTCGGCCCGCCCCATCGACGAGACCGCGGTCGACGGCCTCCTGGACATGTTCATGGCCGCCTACGGAACCAAGGGCTAGGGCGACCCGGTTTTCGCCGACGCTCCGAGAGGAGAGCCGAACCCCCGGCTGCCTATCCACAGTTGGGGCAGGCTGGCGGCCCGGACTCGGCACATACTCGGATCCATGACCGGAAAATCGCAGCTCGGGGACTTTCTCAAGGCCCGGCGCTCCCAACTGCGGCCTGCGGACGCCGGAGTGGCCACCTACGGGGAGCGGCGCCGTGTGCCGGGGCTTCGGCGCGAGGAACTGGCGCTGCTGGCCGGGGTGAGTGCCTCCTACTACACCAGGCTCGAGCAGGGGCAGTCGCTGAGCGCCTCACCCGAGGTGCTGGACGCCCTCGCCGGGGCTCTGCGACTGGACGAGTCCGAGCGCGCCTACCTGCACGACCTGGCCCGGGCCGACCGGCCTCGCGCACGGCGCCGACGGCCCGCGCCGGAGCAAGTGACGCGGGCGACAGGGCAGTTGCTGGACGCGCTGGGAGACACTCCCGCGATCGCGCTCGGGCTCCGCGGGGACGTACTCGCGTGGAACCGCCTCGGCCACGCACTGTTCGCGGGACACCTGGATCCCGGCGCCCCCGGCCTGCCGGCCCAACGGCCCAACATGGCCGCACTCGTCTTTCTCGACCGTCACACCCGCGACCTGTACGCGGACTGGCCGAGCAAGGCCAGAGCGGTGGTCGGCAATCTCCGCCTGGTGGCGGCCCAGCACCCGCTGGACACCGCCTTGCACACCCTGCTCGGTGAACTCAGCACACAGAGCCCGGAGTTCGCATCGATGTGGGCCGACCATCGCATCAAGGCCTGCACCGTCGCGTCCTATGAGATGCGGCATCCGTTGGTCGGCCCGCTCACCGTCCTGCAGCAGACCCTGAGCCTGGGGCCCGGCCCCGGCGTCGTGGTCGCCACGACGGAGGCGGGCTCGTCCTCCCGGGCGGCTCTGGCGCTCCTCGCCCAGGCCATCACCCGGGACGACATCCCGGCCGACCCGGTGCGGCCGGGCACCCCGGCCGGCAGCGGCTGATTCCGACCGTCAGACACCAGCCGCCAGGCACCAGGCACCAGGCACCAGGCACCAACCGTCTGACACGAACCGTCAGTTACCCGCTGACACCGCACCATCCGCACTCAGTACTCACCCTCACCCCGCGCCATCGAGCGCTCTCCTGTCCGGGCCCGTTCTCGACAACAGTCGTACGCCCGTCGGCGCCACCCGGGAACGGTCCGGTGCCGCATGGCCCCGGCCAGAGCTCACCCAACCCGACCCCCGTGCGTCGGCATGTCACCGACGCACGCCCGAAATCCAGTGAAGGAACCATGTTCAAGACGCTTTCCACATCCGCTCTGCCTGCGGCCGCCCTTGCCGTGGCCGCTGTCGCCGCCGCCGTACTCACCCCCGGCTCGGCGGCAGCCGTCTCGGCCCCGCTGGACAACGCGCGGATCGCCGCGCACTTCGACCTGGCCAAGGGCCAGACGCCGGAGAACATCGCCCTGACACCCCGTGGCACCGCATACGTCACCTTCGCCCAGGGCCGCCAGATCGCCGAGGTCTCCCCCAGGGGCACCACCCGGATCGTGGCCACCCTGCCCGAACCCGCCGACGGCGGTGTCCACACCCCGGTGCTGGGCTTCCCGCTGACCTCCGGCATCGTCCGCGCCCACGACGGCACGCTGTACTTCCTGTATGCCACCGGCACCCCCGACCTGACCGGCGTGTGGCGCCTGCGCGCCGGAGGCGAACCGCAGCGGATCGCCGCACTGCCCGCGGACGGCCTGCCCAACGGCCTGGCCCTGGACCCGCGTACCCGCACCCTGTACGCCGCCGACTCCGCACTCGGCACCGTCTGGAGCGTGCCCACCACGGGCGGCACCCCCACCGCCTGGTCCACCGCACCCGAACTGGCCCCCACCGGATTCCTCGGCGCCAACGGCCTGAAGGTCCACTGCGGAGCGGTCTGGGTCACCAACCTCGACAGGGGCACCGTCCTGCGGATCCCCATCCAGCACAACGGGCGTGCCGGTTCGGTCCGCACCAAGGCCACCGGTCTGACGGGAATCGACGACTTCGCCTTCACCGGTCACGGCGACCAGCTCCTCGCCGCCCTCGACGGCCCGAGCGAAGTCGCGCTCGTCCAGCCCGACGGGGGCCGTTCCACCGTGCTGAACCCCGCCGACGGTCTGCAGAACCCCACATCCATCGCGCTGCGCGGCGACACCGTCTACGTACTGAGCGCCGGCTGGATCACCGCCAAGGACCCCAACCTGATCCTCGCCCACCTCAACGACTAGGCCAGGCAGCCGCACTTGGGCCGGGCCGGAGCGCGAGGGGCACACGTCACGGGACGACGGCGGCGGCGTCCCACACGATGAGTGTGCCCTCGCGGTCCATCGTCAGCAGGTATTTCCGGTCCGGCGACATGTGGCACTCCTTGATGTTCTCGGTGTGGAGTTCAAGGGTGTTCAGAAGCTCGCCGGTGCGAGTGGACCGGATCCGCACCCGTGCGCGGTCGGGCACGGCCAGCCAGTCCTCGGTGGTGGCGAAGTCGGTGCCCCTCTGGTTCACGGTGAACCGCTCGTCCCCGCTGGGCAGTTCCAGAACCCGGATTCCGTACAGGTCACCGATCGCGATCCACGACCCGTCCGGAGCCATACCGAGCCGGTTGACCGCATGCGGATGGTCGGGCAGCCTCGCGATCCGACGGCCGGTACGCGGGTCCCAGAGCCCGATCTGACCACGGGCGTTCCCCATGACGAGAACCGACCCGTCGGCGGCGAGAGCCAGTCGTCCGACCTGCCGTTCCAGGGGTTCCGTCCGCCGACGTCCGCCGGTGAGCGGGTTGACGAGGTCGCCGGTGGCCGCGTCGTAGGCGAGCCACATGTCGGCGGGACCGTACACCGTGTCCGCCAAGTCACCGACCCCGAACGGGATCCGCTCCTTGCCGGTTGCCCGTCCCACGCCCGAGCGTCCTCACCGGCGGACTTTGTCATGATGAAGCTACCGTCCGGGGCGATGGCACAGTTGTAACCCACTTCGGGCGGGGCCGGGATCACCTGCCGTACGGCCTGGGCCGCCACGTCATAGATCCTGATGTGCTTGTCCCGCCCGACCGCCACCAACCATGTGTTGTCCGGTGACATCGCGAAGTCCTGTGTCCAGACCGGTAGATGCAGGACCGCGTGCTGCGCCGGGGGCTGCCGGGCGACGGCGACCTGCTCGGCGAGACCCAGGGCCAGCAACAGCTCCTGGGCCAGCTCCTTCGGGTCGTGGGGGACGACGGGATCCAGCCGGCTCATGACCTCGTTGATCACCGAAGCGGTGGCCCTGGACTCCGGCGAGTCGACCAGAGCCAGGTCGGCCAGCAGTCCCGGTGTCTCGGACCGCTGGATCCGGGCGATCAGCCAACTCGGGTACACGACCAGCGCCGCGGCCTTCTCGGGCTCGCAGTGCCACATGTGCCATATCAGGTTCCGCCACCAGTACCCGGCCAGAACGGGCAGATCCAACCATGTGCCGCCGGGTTGCGCCAATACGCGGGCGTTGTCGAGGAGTCGCTCGTGCCACTCGGCCTCCTCGTCCGCCGTCCAACGCGACCTCAGACGGTCGTGCAGTCCTTCGGGGACGGTGAGCCGCATCCTGCCGTCGGCGGCCGGGGCGATGGTGACGAGCCGTGCGTTGCGGAGGCGTTCGAGCAGGTTCAGGGTGAACGCGTAGGGGCCTCCGTCCATCCCGGCCCAGGCCTCTTTGACCTCGGACACGCCCAGTTCGACGCCGGGGCGAAGTGCCGACAGCCGCCGCGCGTCCAGAGACTCACGCAGGTTGAAGCACACACCCGTCAGCGCGGTGCCCATCCGGTCGTCGCCCCAGTCCTCGTGGCCCGTGTTCCGCGACCACACCGCGGCGTCGCGCACCTTGCGCCTTTCGTCGTACCGACGCCAACGCCACTCGCTCCAGATCCCCCACGGTGTTCTCATCGCCCGCGCCCCCGCCCGCACATGGAACCTCAGTCATCCGCTCGAACGCCTGCGCGTAGGCATTCCCTCGCGATCCGCGCGTCAACCGCCGTCCCACACGAACCCGCCGTCTCGGACCGACCCGCCGCCCCTCGCGGACCCGCCCGCACGGTCGGCACCGCCCGTTTCCCGAACCCCTCGACTGCCCCGCGCCACGGCACCAGAAGTGGCTCCGGCGGGCGAACCACCGGCCGGAGGAGACGTGCGCCGACGTCACCAGCGCGTCACATCGCGATGCCGTCGATATTTTGCGATGTCTCGTATCAATCTTGCGCATGTTTATAGACTTACCTTGCTGTCACTCCTAGCCTTCTTGCGTCCGCTCACCCCACGAGCCCTAAGGACGCACGCCTGTGACTTCCTCTCACCAAGGCAGACCCCTGCGCCGCGGCGTAGCCGCATCCGTGTCATTGGCACTCGCCGCGGCCGGCACGGTCGCGGCGGTGGCGCTCGCCCCCCACGCGGTCGCGGCGGGAGTGCCCGCCCCCTCCCCCGTCGGGATCTCCGGCCGGGGCGCCGACGTTCCGTTCAAGGAACAGGAGGCTGAATACGCCGCCACCAACGGCACCCTCATCGGGCCGGACCGCCTGTACGGCCATCTCCCCTCCGAGGCGTCCGGACGTCAGGCGGTGACACTGGACGCGACGGGCGAGTACGTCGAGTTCACGCTGACCGCACCGGCCAACGCCATGTCGTTCCGCTACTCACTGCCGGACAACGCCGCCGGCACGGGGCGGGACGCGAGCCTCGACCTGAAGGTGAACGGGAACCAGCTCAAGAGCATCCCGGTGACCTCCAAGTACGGCTGGTACTACGGCGGTTACCCCTTCAACAACAACCCCGGCGACACCAACCCGCACCACTTCTACGACGAGACCCGCACCACCTTCGGCTCCACGCTGCCCGCCGGCAGCAAAGTACGCCTGCAGGTCTCCTCCACGAGCGCCTCACCGACGTTCACCGTCGACCTCGCCGACTTCGAGCAGGTGGGCGCGGCGATCGGCAAGCCCTCCGGCGCTCTGGACGTGGTGAGCGACTTCGGCGCGGACCCGACCGGTACGGCGGATTCCACCGCCAAGATCCAGGCCGCGGTCGACGCGGGCAAGGCGCAGGGCAAGACCGTGTACATCCCGCAGGGCACCTTCCAGGTACGCGATCACATCGTCGTCGACCAGGTGACGCTGGCCGGGGCGGGCCCCTGGTACAGCGTCCTGACGGGGCGTGACCCGTCGAACCGGTCGAAGGCCGTCGGCGTGTACGGCAAGTACGCCGCTCAGGGCGGCAGCAAGAACGTCGTCCTCAAGGACTTCGCCGTCATCGGCGACATCAGGGAACGCGAGGACAATGACCAGGTCAACGCCATCGGCGGCGCGATGTCCGACTCCACGGTCGACAACGTGTGGACGCAGCACACCAAATGCGGGGCCTGGATGGACGGGCCGATGGACAACTTCACCATCAAGAACAGCCGCATCCTGGATCAGACCGCGGACGGCGTGAACTTCCACATGGGTGTCACCAACTCCACCGTCACCAACACCTTCGTACGGAACACGGGTGACGACGGCCTCGCGATGTGGGCGGAGAGCGTCCCGAACGTCAAGAACAAGTTCACCTTCAACACGGTGGTTCTGCCGATCCTCGCGAACAACATCGTCACGTACGGCGGCAAGGACATCACTCTCTCCGACAACGTCATGTCGGACACGATCACCAACGGCGGCGGCCTGCACGTCGCGAACCGCTATCCCGGGGTCAACTCCGGCCAGGGCACCGCCGTGTCCGGCACCACCACGGCCGCCCGCAACACCCTGATACGGACCGGGAACAGCGACTACAACTGGCAGTTCGGAGTCGGCGCGGTCTGGTTCAGCGGCCTCAACGAACCCCTGGACGCGACCGTCAACATCACCGACAGCGAGATCCTCGACAGCTCCTACGCCGCGATCATGAACATCGAGGGAGCGACGAAGGGTCTGCACTTCGACCACGTACGGATCGACGGGGCAGGCACCTACGCACTCCAGATCCAGGCACCCGGGTCGGCGTCGTTCAGCAACGTCACGGCGACGAACATCGGCCAGTCCAACCCGATCCACAACTGCATCGGTTCCGGCTTCGCGATCACCCGTGGTGCGGGCAACAGCGGCTGGTACGCCGACCCGCCGGTCTGCACCGGTACCTGGCCGGACCCCAAGTGGACCAACGGCGGAGTACCGGGCGGGGGCACCCCGCCGCCCACCGACCCGCCCACCGATCCTCCGACCGACCCGCCCACCGACCCCACGGTGAACCTCGCCAGGAACCGGCCGGTCACCGAGACGAGCCACACCGACGTCTACCCCGCCTCCAAGGCCGTGGACGGCAACGCCGACACCTACTGGGAGAGCGCCAACAACACCTTCCCGCAGTCCGTCACCGTCGACCTCGGCGCCGCCAAGGCGGTCAAGCGCGTCGTCCTCAAGCTGCCCCCGGCGTCCGCCTGGGCCACGCGCACCCAGACGCTGAGCGTCCAGGGCAGCACCGACAACACCACGTTCACCACACTCAAGGCCTCGGCCGGGTACACGTTCAACCCGGCGAGCGGCAACACCGCGACCCTCACCCTGCCCGGCACCCCCACCCGATATCTGCGGGTCACCATCACGGGCAACACCGGCTGGCCCGCGGGACAACTGTCCGAACTCGAGGCCTACACCGGCTGAGTGCGGCTCGGTCCCCCAAGTTCCTGGCGGTCCTGTTCCGGAACTCTGACCCGGGGCAGGGCCGCCAGGTCCTCGACCGGGTCGCCGGGCACTCGGCCTCCCCGGCCGTCAACGACGTCGCAGTGACGGGTCGAGGAGCGCGGGCGGAGTGTCGTACTTCTCGTGGGCGGCGAGGTCGGTACCGGGGGCGACGATCTCGTCGATCGCGTCGAGCACGTCGGCGGGGAGCACGGTGTCGGCGGCGGCGAGTTGCGCCTGCAGGTGCGCCTCCGTGCGGGGGCCGATGAGCGCGCTCGTCACGGCGGGATGGGCCGTCACGAATCCGAGCGCGAGCTGGATCATGGTCAGGCCGGCCCCGTCGGCCACTTCGGCCAGCCGCTCGACGGCGGCGAGCCTGGCCCGGTTGGCGGGGACGGCGGTGTCGAAGCGTTGCGGCATGAACGTCGAGCGGCTCGTGGTGATGTCCCGGCCCTCGCGGACCGCACCCGACAGCCAGCCGGAAGCCAGCGGACTCCACACCAGCACACCCAGCCGGTACTCCTCGGTCACGGGCAGTACATGGGTCTCGACACCCCGCTGCAGGATCGAGTAGCTGGGCTGTTCGGTGACGTACCGGCTCAAGTGGTGTTCGCGTGCGGCCCATTGGGCCTGCACGAGTCGGTGGGCGGGAAAGGTGGACGAGCCGAAGTAGCGGATCTTTCCCGCTCGTTGCAGGTCGGTCAGGGCCGACAGCGTCTCCTCGTCACTGGTGTTCGGGTCCCATCGATGGATCTGGTAGAGATCGACATGGTCGACACCGAGCCGGCGCAGGCTGTTGTCCAGCTCGGTGACCAGCCAGCGGCGCGAGCCGCCCCGATGGTTGCGCTCGTCACCCATGGGCATGCCCGCCTTCGTGGCCAGCACGATGTCGTCGCGTCGGCCGGCGATGGCTTTGCCGACCATCTCCTCCGACTCGCCGTCGCTGTACCTGTCGGCGGTGTCGATCAGGTTGATCCCGCCTTCGAGGGCGGCATCGACGATGGCGGTGGCCTCTTCCTGGCTGGTGCGCCCGATCGCGCCGAAGTTCATCGCGCCGAGCGCGAGGGAGCTGATCTGCACGCCGGTGCTGCCCAAGGTGCGGTACCGCATGATCCTGTCTCCTTCATAGCGGGTGAAGCGTGGTGGTGACGCACGGGTTGGTCGCCGGGTCCCCGTCTGCCATCATGAACAAACGGAACGCCGTCCCGTTTGACGATACGGAACACTGTCCCGCTTAGCAAGCCGATACGGGACACCGTTCCGTTTGACGGCCGGATCATGGAGGGAAGGGCGCGATGAGCGACAGCGACGAGACCGCCGGGCAGGCGGCCCGGCCGAAACGAGCCGACGCCCGGCGTAATCAGGAGACGCTGCTCGACGCGGCCGCCGCGATCTTCGCCACGTCGGGCGTGGAGGCACCCGTCCGCGATGTCGCGGCCAAGGCGGGTGTCGGGACGGCCACGATCTACCGCCACTTCCCGACGCGGGCGGACCTCATCGTGGCCGTCTACCGGCACCAGGTCGAGGCCTGCGCCGAGGCGGGGCCCGCCCTGCTGAGGGACTGCGCGTCCCCGCATGCCGCGCTGGCGCGATGGATCGACCTGTTCGTCGACTTCCTCGTCACCAAACACGGACTGGCCGCCGTCCTCCAGCCCGACAACACCGCCTTCGAGGCCTTGCACACCTATTTCCTCGACCGGCTCGTCCCCGTGTGCGCCCAGCTCCTCGACGCCGCGGCCGAGTCCGGCGAGATCCGCCCCGGCCTGAGCGCGTACGAGCTGATGCGCGGCATCGGCAATCTCTGCATCGGCGCCGGCAACGACCCCCGCTACGACGCCCGGCGACTGGTCGAGCTCCTCATCGCGGGCCTGCGCCGACCACACCGATCCCCCTCCTGACGGCCAACTCCGGACGGCCACCTCGGGCCGGCCGCGACGGAGACGGGCGCGAAGCGCACGTCCGCTCAGTCGGTGAGGCCCAGTGCTCCGGCTGCCTGGATCGCCAGCCAGACCTCGGCCAGGGCACCCGTCGACGTCAGATCCCGGTCGGCGAGCGCGCCGAATCGGCGCAGCCGGTAGGCGAGGGTGTTGGGGTGGATGTGGAGCGCCGCCGCAGCCGTCTCGGTGCGCCGGTCGCGCTCCATCCAGGTGCGGGCGGAGACCAGCAACTGCGAGTCATGGGTCTCGTCGTAGCGCAGGACGTCGCCGAGCACGTGCTCGACCAGCGCCGTCAGGACGGCGGGGTCGTCCGGCAGCCACCGGCCCGCCCCGTCGTCGCCGTAGCGGACGACCGGGCGGCCCGACTCGACGGCTTGGGAGACGGCCCAGAGCGCCTCGCGCTGGGCGACCTTCAGCGCGGCGCCCGGCAGGAAGGGACGGCTGGTCCCGGCCGCCACGGCCGGGAGTTCGCCGACGGCCGCCGCCAGTTCCGGCGCCCCGAGGACGTAGCGGTCCTCACCCCGGGTGAGCAGCAGATGCGGTCGGTCCTCCAGGCAGCGCAGCAGTGCCTCGTCGGTGGTGTGGCGCACGATGAGGAGGACGGTGTCCCCCTCGATCGCGTGCCGGGCCAGCCGGCGACGTGCCGCCTCCGGGTCGAGGATCTCCTGCAGCAGCTCGGCGAGCGTCTCCGCGCCCTCGCGGCGCAGCGTCTCGCGTTCGTTGCGGACCATCGCCAGCCGCAGTGCCGCCACGGTGGCGATGTGCTGGACGACGGCGAGTCCCGCGGGCCGGACGTCCGCACGCTCGTAGGCGACGAGAAAGCCCGCCGGGCCGCCGGGCGCGGGCACCGGGATGACGAACCCGCCGGGGATCGCCGGCGGGGCGTCGACGGACGCGGGCAGGACGGCCGGGTCGGGCACGGGGACTCCGGGCAGGAGCGGGCGGCCCTGGGGTGTGCAGAGGAAGACGTCGTAGCCCGACAGGCCTTCGAGGCGGCGCAGGAGTGTCGGTGTGTCGAGGCTCTCGGTGACCAGCCAGCGCAGCGCGCCGAAGACCTGGAGCTGAGCGCCCAGCCTGTGCCGCGCCTCCTCCTGGGCCGAGGCCGCGACCTCCTGGGCCACCGCGATGAAGGGGACGGCGAGCGGCACTTCGAGAACCGGGAAGCCCCGCTCCTCCGCCGCCTCGAAGAACGCGTCGTGCAGCGGGGGCATGTGCAACTGCGCGGAGAGTGCGAGCGCGGACGCGCCGGCGTCGTCCAGGCGCTCCAGGTAGGCGCGCTGTTCGGCGGCGGTACGGGGGATCGCCAGGCCCGCCGTCATGATCAGCTCGGCTCCCAGGAGCCAGGGCGTCGGATCGCCGAGCTCGCTGGCGTGCGCCCAGGAAACGGACCGGTCCAGACCCCCGCGGCCGGCCTTCAGCGTGAGCTGGAGTGCCGGGGAGGAGAGCAGGTCTCCGACGGTGAGTTTGTTGCTGGCCACAAAAGACATCGTACGCATCTGTGATCGGCACCATTGTCGCAGGTCACCGAGGGCCGCACACTGTGGAAACCGCCCCTTGCATGGTGCATGAACGGAAAATGGAGCGCCCGTGACGACCTCGGTGACCGAAATCGAGACATATGGCGTCGAGCGGATCCCGGACGAGGACCGCACGGCCGGACCGATCGACCTGTTCCGGCTCGCCTTCGGCGGTGCCAACACCTTCGCGACCTGCGTGCTGGGCGCCTTCCCGATCCTCTTCGGCCTCTCCTTCTGGCAGGGGCTCGCGGCGACCGTCCTCGGTCTGGTCGCGGGTGCGCTGCTGCTGGCCCCGATGGCGCTCTTCGGTCCCGCCAACGGCACGAACAACGCCGTCTCCTCCTCCGCGCACCTGGGCGTGCACGGCCGGGTCGTCGGTTCCTTCCTCTCCCTGCTCACCGCCATCGCGTTCTTCTCGATCTCGGTGTGGTCCTCGGGTGACGCGCTCGTCGGCGGCGCGCACCGCCTCGTCCACATCCCCGAGTCGGACGTCAGCTACGGCGTCGCGTACGCGATCTTCGCCGGGCTCGTGCTCGTCGTCTGCATCTACGGCTTCCGGTTCATGCTGCTGGTCAACAAGATCGCGGTGCTGGCGGCGTCCGCCCTCTTCGTGCTCGGCGCCTTCGCCTTCGCGGGCGACTTCGACCCCGGTTACGCCGGAGCCTTCGCCTCCACCGCCGATCCGCTGTTCTGGCCGTCGTTCATCGGCGCCGCGCTGATCGTGCTGTCCAACCCGGTCTCCTTCGGCGCCTTCCTCGGTGACTGGTCCCGCTACATCCCCGCGAACACCCCGCGCCGCCGGGTGATGGGCGCCGCGTTCCTCGCCCAGATCGCCACCCTGCTGCCGTTCCTCTTCGGCCTGGCCACCGCGTCGATCATCGCGACGAAGGCCGCGAAGTACGTCGACCCGGCCGCCCCGAACTACGTGGGCGGACTGCTGGCCATCTCCCCCGGCTGGTACTTCCTGCCGCTCTGCCTGATCGCCCTGATCGGCGGCCTGTCCACCGGCACGACGGCCCTGTACGGCACGGGTCTGGACTTCTCCAGCGTCTTCACCCGCTTCAGCCGCGTCCAGGCCACCTTCTTCATCGGCGCCCTGTCCATCGCGTTCATCTTCGTCGGCCGCTTCGCGCTCAACCTGGCGCAGTCCATCTCGACCTTCGCGACGCTGATCATCACCTGCACCGCACCGTGGATGATCGTCATGACGCTCGGCTACGTCACCCGTCGCGGCTGGTACGACGCGGAGGCGCTGCAGGTCTTCAACCGGCGCCAGCGCGGTGGCCGCTACTGGTTCGCGCACGGCTGGAACTGGCGCGGCATGGGCACCTGGATCGTCAGCGCCGTCGTGGCGCTCCTCTTCACCAACCTGCCGGGCCAGTTCGTCGGCCCGCTGGGCAACCTCGCGGACGGCGCGGACATCTCGCTGCCGGTCGGCCTCGCCCTGGCCGTCGTGCTCTACCTCGCCTCGCTCGTCGTGTTCCCCGAGCCGCGCGCCGTGTTCGGTCCGGCCGGACCCCGCTTCGTGCGGGCTTCCGACGCCGAAGTGGCGCCGATCACCGGCGGCACCGAGGAGAAGACGGCCGAGCCCGCCGCGGCCCTCTGAGCCCTGGGGGCCGCCGTCCGCATCACGCGGCGGACGGCGGCCCCCGGCCGTCATCCCCGCAACTTGGGCGTCCGGCCCTGACCGCCGGACGCCCATGACCAGGAGTCGTGCATGAGCACCACCACTGTCCAGGAAGTCCGGGCCGCCGCGGACGCGCTCGTCGCCGCCTTCGCCGAGGGCCGCCTCGACGACTACTTCGGCGCCTTCGCCCCGGACGCGACCTTCGTCTTCCACACCACGCCGCAGCGGCTCGGCTCCACTGCCGAGTACCGCGCCCTGTGGCAGCAGTGGGTGGAGCAGGACGGCTTCCGCATCCTCGGCTGCCTCTCGTCCGCGCAGCTGATCCAGCCCCTCGGCGACACCGCCGTCTTCAGCCACGACGTGGAGACCCGCGTCGCCACGCACTCCGGCGAGGAGACGGTCCTCGAGCGGGAGACCATCGTCTTCGCCCGCTCCGAGGACGGCGCCTGGAGTGCCGTCCACGAGCACCTGTCCGCCCGTACCGCCGCCTGACCAGGAGACACGTTCCATGAGCAGCACGTTCCGCAACTACATCGACGGTGCTTTCGCGGACGCCGCGGACGGCCGGACCCTCGATGTGGTGGACCCCAGCACCGGTGACGTCTACGCGACCTCCCCGCTCTCGGGGGCGGCCGATGTCGACGCGGCGATGGCCGCCGCGGCCGCGGCGTTCCCCGTCTGGCGCGACGCGACACCGTCCGTACGGCAGCGCGCGCTGCTGAAGGTCGCCGACGCGATGGAGGCGCGGGCCGAGGAACTGGTCGCCGCGGAGAGCCGGGACACCGGCAAGCCGCTGCATCTGACCCTCAGCGAGGAGCTCGCCCCCGCGATCGACCAGGTCCGCTTCTTCGCCGGCGCGGCCCGGATGCTGGAGGGCCGCTCGGCCGGCGAGTACATGGACGGGATGACCTCGATCATCCGCCGCGAGCCGGTCGGTGTGTGCGCACAGGTCGCGCCGTGGAACTACCCCCTGCTGATGGCCGTGTGGAAGTTCGCCCCGGCCCTCGCGGCGGGCAACGCCGTGGTCCTCAAGCCCTCGGACACCACCCCGGCCTCCACCGTGCTGATGGCCGAGATCATCGGCGGTGTCCTGGAGGAGCTTGGCCTGCCCCAGGGGATCTTCAACGTGGTCTGCGGCGACCGCGAGACCGGCCGGCTGATGGTGGAGCACCGGACCCCGGCGATGGCCTCCATCACCGGTTCGGTCCGCGCCGGCATCCAGGTCGCCCAGAGCGCGGCCAAGGACGTCAAGCGGGTCCACCTGGAGCTCGGCGGCAAGGCCCCGGCCGTGGTCTTCGAGGACGCCGACCTGGCGAAGGCGGTCGAGGACCTGGTGGTCGGCGGCTTCTTCAACGCCGGTCAGGACTGCACGGCCGCGACCCGCGTCCTGGTCCACGAGTCGGTCCACGACGAGTTCGTCGCCGCGCTCGCCAAGGCCGCCGCCGAGACGAAGACCGGACAGCCGGACGACGAGGACGTACTGTACGGACCGCTCAACAACGCGGGCCAGCTCGCCCAGGTCAGCGGCTTCATCGAGCGCCTGCCCGAGCACGCGAAGGTCGAGGCGGGCGGTCACCGGGTCGGCGACAAGGGCTACTTCTACGCCCCGACCGTCGTCTCCGGCCTCGAGCAGGACGACGAGATCATCCAGAACGAGGTCTTCGGCCCGGTCATGACCGTCCAGTCGTTCACGGACGAGGCCCAGGCCGTGCGGTACGCCAACGGTGTCGACTACGCGCTGGCCTCCTCGGTGTGGACCAAGGACCACGCGCGGGCGATGCGGATGTCGAAGAACCTCGACTTCGGCTGTGTGTGGATCAACACCCACATGGCACTCGTCGCCGAGATGCCGCACGGCGGGTTCAAGAAGTCCGGCTACGGCAAGGACCTCTCCGCGTACGGCTTCGAGGACTACACCCGGATCAAGCACGTCATGACGTCGCTCTGAGGGAACGTTCCACGGCGGTGAACACCCGCCGGCGAATGGTGTCGGGCAGGCCCTCGGGCCTGCCCGACCGTGCGCTGTGCGCCGTCAGCCGTCAGCCGTCAGCCGTGCGAGACGTTCAGGCCGTAGAACGCGACGCGCGCGCCCTTCGTCGTGCTGTCGGAGGACGACTGGTTGTACGAGCCGGCCTTGAAGTACTGCTTGTACGGGAAGAACGACGACGGAATCGGGTAGTGCGTGGTACTCCCGTTGACCGTCAGGTCGATGGTGTTGCCGCCGGAGACGGCGATCGTGTAGGTCCACGTCTTGCCGACCGCCACGTGCCCCACGGTGTGGGGTGTCTGTCCGCCCGACGGCGAGTTCTCGGTGCCGACGACGATGTCGCCGCCGGCGCGGTAGTACAGCTCCACCAGCGGTTTGGTGGACGATCCGCCGGAACCGAGGTGGATCTGCCCGACGCACACGTTGGAGGTGACCGACACCACCCGCAGCGTGGCGCTCAGCCGGTGGCTGCCGCTCAGTGACCAGTTCGCCGCGCTGCCGCTGCGATTCATCTCGCGCAGTTCGGAGCGGGCGTAGGAGGAGTTCGGCGTCGTGACGCCCTTCTCGGGCGCCCAGAAGGTCATCGCGCCGTCGCGGGTGTCGGTGTAGAAGTACGCGTCCTGGTAGCCGTTCGCCCCCTGCAACCGGGATGAGGAGATGGTGGTGGGCGAGCCCGGGGAGCCCACCGGCTCCTGCAGTTGCCAGACGGACAGGTCGAAGTTGCCACCGGGCGCGACGCCCGGATCGGCGGCGCCCGCGCCGCCGGTGCCCAGAACGGTCGCCGCGACGACGACGCCCGCGACGGTGGCCGTCGGCAGAATTCTGGAACGGGTCATGTTGACGTCCTTCGCTGATCGTGGGGGATGGAAGGCGTTCCGCGGGTCCGGCGTGAACCGGTCCGCCCGGTGACGGCGACGGCCCTTCTTCTGATCGTCCGGAGCAGCCGGCACGGGAAGGTGCTGTTCATGTGAGTGAACAGCGAGTTCACCTGTGAACCCGCGTGTGGCGTGACGTTAAAGGTCTGAACCAACGCCGTCAAGAGGTCGCGCGCCAGGGCGCCCTGAGACCAGCGGACTTGGGCTGGTCAAGGCGGACCTCGCGCATCCGCCGCCTTGCATCACGAGGAACGCGGCAGGCCTTCTTCGCGCAGCAGGTGCCGCACCACACCGTCCTCGTCGTTCGCCGCGGTGACCGCGGTGGCGAGGGCGAGCACGTCAGGGTGCGCGTTGGCAGGCGCAACCTGCCGGTCTGCGACGGAGAACATCGGCAGGTCGTTGAGATGGTCGCCGTACACGGTGAGGCGCGTGTCCGCCATCCCGACGGCCTGAGCCAAGTTCCGTACCGCACACCCCTTTTCGGCCTCCGGATGCGCCACCTGCACCTCCGACCAGCCGGGCACGTACCGGTTCGCGGCGGCGAGCACCGCCGCGCTCCCCCGCAGGGCCTTCTCCAGTTCGGCCACGGTCCGCTCGGCCCGGTCGTCCGGCACGAAGGCGATGACCGCAGCGGTGTACTCGGCGCGCGCCACGGCCCGGACGTCGGCACAGGGCCGCAAGCGCGGGTCGCCGTACGCTCGCTTCTCGTCGATGTACCAGGTGGCCGCGGGGTTCAGCCCCGTGCCGAAGTGGACGTGGTCGGCGACGCCGTCCCAGGTGGTGAGGACCGCCTGGGTGCCCAGCGCCTCCAGCGTGTCGATCGCGACCAGCGTGGCGGCGACGTCGAGCGTGCGACGCGCGAGGTGCCGCCCGGTCGCGAGGTCGGTGAGGAAGGCGCCGTTGAGTTCGACGACCGGCAGGCGCAGCCTCACTCCGGCGAGCAGTGTCGCCATGGCGGCGGCGCTGCGCGCACTGGCGACGGTCAACGCGACCCCTGAGTCCAGGAGTTGGTTGAGTCCGTCGCGCGCGAACGGGCTGAGGGTGGCGTCGGAGCGCAGCAGCGTGCCGTCGAGATCACAGACGTGCAGGTCGCCGCGACCATCCTGGCCGACGGTCCGGTCCTCGGGGGCGGCGGTCATCGACCCACCCCCACGAGCGTAACGGTGCACAACTCCACGTACGGGTTGGCCAGTTTGCTCATTGCACCCAACATCTGCCGCTCGTCGGTGGGGCGTTCGCGCGGGATGACGGAAGCGCATCCGTATGCGGTCATGCCCTCGACCGTCGCGAGCCGGGTCGGCCGTCCCGCCAGGACCCGGGTTCCGAGGGGTTCACCATCCGTCGTCACACCGCTCTTGTCGAAGACAGCCAGATCGTGTTCCAACGGACTCCCCCTATTGCCGCGCCTTCCCGGCGACCATACCGACGCATGACAAGGGACCATCCGACTTCCATGACCAGGCCTTCGACCGCCCCCCAGTGTACGAACTCTGCCAGAACCCGCCACGGGCTTCGCTCCGCCCCATACTCTGAACACCATGATCGATTCGTACACCTGTCGGGAGGACGCCGAGGTCGCGACGGCGGCGGCATGCTCTGGCGCGGACGTGGTACGCAGCCTGTACGGCCGACGGCTCGCCCGCGTCGACAAGGGGGGCGGGGACTTCGCCACCACGGCCGACGTGCTGGCGGAGAAGACGATCCTGGACGTCCTTCGTGCCGCACGGCCCGACGACGCGGTGCTCGGCGAAGAGGGCGGCCGGCAAGGAGCCGCCGGGGCCGCTCGCCAGTGGCTGGTCGATCCCTTGTGCGGCACCCTGAACTACGCCTCCGGCAGCATGCTGGTGGCGGTCAACGTGGCCCTGCGCCATGGGGCGGCGGCGGTGGCCGACCCGTTCGGCGACGAGGTCTTCTTCACCGACGGCGAGGTCGCCTGGGTGCGGCACGACGGGGTCGACACACGGCTGTCGCCCACGCCCGCCACGCAGTTGGTGGACGTCAACCTGGACCCACCCTTTCCGAACGCGCCCGGATTCCGGGCCGTTGACCTGCTCGCCCACCCCGGGTTCGTGGAACGGTTCAGACCACGGGTCGTGTCCACGACGCTGGCGCTGGCCTGGGTCGCCGCGGGCAGACGCGCCGCGTACGTGACCGATGGCGGTGACCTGTCCGGGAGCGTGCACTTCGCCGCCGGCATCGCCGTGTGCCGGGCCGCCGGCTGCGTGGTCACAGGTATCGACGGCGCCCCGATCGGCGCGAACGGCCGCGGGCTCGTGGCAGCCGCCGACGCCGAGACCCACGACCTGCTGATGTCGATGATCCGCGGCCGGAGCTGACCCCCGAGCCCGCGGCGTCGGCCGACGCGCCACGTCCGCCCTGGGCAGCCTGAAAGACGTGTATACGACGCGCGTCTCGCGGCGGATGAACGCCTCGCGAGAAGAGGTCTACCGGGCGCTGCTGGACGCGAACGCTGTCGCGAAGTGGCGGGTGCCGACCGGTATGCGCGGCGAGGTGCACCAGTTCGAGGCCCACGAGGGTGGGGCCTTCCGGGTCTCGCTCACCTACGACGCACCGAGCGGAACCGGCAAGACGGAGGCGCACACCGACACCTACCACGGCCGTTTCGTGGAGCTCGTCCCGGACGAACGGGTGGTCGAGGTGGTCGAGTTCGAGACGGCCGATCCCGGGCTCCGCGGAGAGATGACCATGACCACGGAACTGACCGAGGTGGACGGCGGCACCGAGGTCGTCATCGTGCACGAGGGAGTCCCGGACGCGGTGCCCGCCGCCGACAACGAGACCGGAACGCGCATGGCGTTGGACAATCTGGCCCGGCTGGTCGAGTCGAGGCGGGCCGGTGGGGCGTGAGGTCGGCGGCTCCCGCAAGGACTGCCGACCTCGGCGAAGGAACACCCCTACCGGGAGGACCGGGGACACAGGGCAGGGGCCGACAGGGCAGGGGCCGGCCACGAGCGGAGCTTCAAGGGCGCCCCGCAGGGTCGAATCTGCCCGGTCCGGGCGGTACCGGTCCGGTCCTTTCCCTCCATGGGTGCTCGGAGGCGCGGGTACGAGTGCGGCCGACGAGCCCGAGGAGGAAGCCCGCCGGGATGGTGACCAACCCGGGTGTCTGGAGCGGGAACCAGTGGAAGTCGTCGTCGGGGAAGAGCGCGATGGATGTGCCCGACACCGCGGGGGATCCGGACAGCAGCAGCACGATCAGCGGAAGGGTCCCGTAGACGGTCCAGCGCACGCCCGTGGCGGAGTGGCCGGGCAGGAAGAGCGCGTACAGCAGGACCGGTGCGAGCACCGAGGCCGCGACGGTGAACGACAACGAGATCAGCGTCAGCCTCCCGCGGTCCCCGAGCGTCGCCGCCAGGACGACGGCGACGGCTCCGACCAGCACGATGGCCAGCCGCGCCCGGCGTATCTCTCCGGCCGCCGAACGGCCGCCGGTTCCGTGGGCGGGCCGGCCGCCGAAGTCGCGGGCGAGGCTGGAGGCGGCGGCCAGGGTGATGCCCGCGACGGCGGCGAGGGTGGTGGCGAAGACGGCGCAGGCGACGATCGCGAACAGCATGCTGTGCCGGGCACCGCCGGCGACCGGGTCGAGAGCGCCCGTCACCATCAGAAGGGCGGTCGATCCCCCGGGGTCGGCGGCCCGCAGCAGGTCCCGCCCGATGAGGGCGCAGGCACCCAGCCCGGCCACCACGACTCCGGCGCACACCACCGCGACAGGGCCCACCGCCCAGCCGACGGCGCGCCGCGCGGTGCGGGCGTCCCGGACCGGGTACAGCCTCATGGTGATGTGCGGCAGACACGCGGCGCCGACCAGGAGCGTGGCCTCGAAACTGATCAGGTCGAGGCGCCCGGCGACGGAGTGGCCGAAGTGCAGTCCGGGGCTCATGTAGGCGCCGCCCGCTCCGGAGCGCTCCCGCGCGGCGTCGATGAGGGCCGGTGGTGACCATCCGTACCGGGCGAGGACGATCCCGGCGAGCAGCAGCATGGCGGTGAGAGCCACACCGACCTTCAGGATCTGTACGTATCCGATGCCGCGCATCCCTCCGAACGCGGCGTAGCAGACCATCAGGGTGCCACCGGCGACGGTGCACCCGGTGAGCGCGCCGTCGGGGAGCCCGAACATGGCGGCCATGATGCGGCCGGCGGTGGAGAGCTGCACCAGGAGCAGCGGAGTGAGGACGACGAGGGTGGCGACGCCGAGGGCCCGGCGTACGGAGGGGGCGCCGAGCCGGTCGGCGAGGAAGTCCCCCAGGGTGAACACGCCTGTGCGGCGCAGGGGTTCACCGAGGATCCGCATGACCAGGTAGAGCGAGACGATGGTGGCGCAGGCGAAGAGGATGCCGTCCGCCCCGTCGAGGGCGACCGCGCCCGTAGTGCTGAGCAGGGTGGCCGCGGAGATGTAGTCACCGGCGATGGCCAGCCCGCCTCCGACCGGTCCGAAGGCCGCGCTGCCGCCCGCGTAGAAGTGCTCGGGGTCGTCCAGGTCGGCCGCCGCCAGTCCGCAGAGCAGCAGGGACACGGCGACGAAGCCGAGGAAGACCACGACGGCGAGCGACTGTCCGTCGGCGGCGCTCATGGGTGGCGCTCCGATGCCACTGCCGCGTGCAGTGCTGTCGGTTCGCGCGGGACCGGAGATGATGGAGAAACGGGAGACATGCCGGGCATGGCATCAGCCGCCCTGTGCCGGGTACAGGGGGCCGGCGCGTTCGGGAGGCGGGCGCACAGCGGTACGGGGGTGGACCTGTGCGGGAGCACAAGTCCGGTACGCCTCCATGGATCGGCGCCGACACCATCGCCCCACCGGGGAGTTGGCGCGCGGGGTACCGCCCCGAGCCGTACCCCGTGCCGGATGGGAGCATCCCGCACGCCCGCACTCCGCCCGGCGCCTTCACGGCCCTTTCGGCTCCCGTTCCGACCGTCGGAGGCCCTGAGCGACGGACCGCGTCAGGGAAGGATCGAGTCGACGTATCCGCCGTCGACCCGCACGGCGCCCCCGGTCGTCGCCGACGCCTGGTCCGAGCTGAGGTACACGACGAGGTTGGCGATCTCCTCGGGTTCGATCAGTCTCTGCAGGAGGGACTGGGGGCGGTGTTCGCGCATGAAGGCGCGCTGTGCCTCGTCCCAGGGCAGGTCGCGGTCCACGAGTTCGTAGACGAAGTCCTCGACGCCGCCCGTGTGCGTGGGGCCCGCGATGACGGAGTTGACGGTGACGCCCGTACCCGCGGCCGCCTTGGCGAATCCCCTGCTCACGGCCAGCAGCGCCGTCTTGGACATGCCGTAGTGGATCATCTCCGCCGGGATGACCACCGCCGAGTCGCTGGCGATGTACTGGACGCGGCCGAAGCCCCGGTCCGTCATGCCGGGCAGGTAGAGACGCGTGAGGCGGACGGCGGCGAGCACGTTGATCTCGAAGTAGCGCCGCCATTCGTCGTCACTGATCTCCAGGGCCGGCCGGGCCCCGAAGATCCCCAGGTTGTTGACCAGGATGTCCACCTCGGGGAGGACCTCCAGGGCACGGGCAGCTCCTTCCTCGGTTCCGACGTCGGCGGTCACGGCCACCAGGTCCGCCTGGGGCGCCTCGGCCCGGGCGCGTCCGACGGCCTCCTCCACCCGGCGCGCGTCCCGCCCGTTGACGCCGACGCGGGCGCCGGCCCGGGCCAGCCCCAGAGCGATCGCCGCGCCGATCCCCTGTGTCGAGCCGGTGACGAGTGCCGTCCGTCCTGCCAGATTCAGCTCCATCAGCGCACTCCATTGCCGTCGCGGAGGGTCGGGGCACCTCGCTCGTCCCCGTCCGATCATCACGGATGGGCCGGACATCGGCATCGCGGGCGCGAGTGGCACGAGCACCGTGGTGGCCCGGCCACCGCCGCGTTGATCCATAGGAATGATTCACCGGCGCCGCAGAGTGAAGGATGGGACGGTAAACCCCGCGTCGGGGGTATCCGGTTCCCGCGGTCACTAGCGTTGCCGCTTGTGTCGATGAGCTATGCCTTTGTGAACCTGAAACCCGGAGTGGGCAAGACGACGAGCGCGGTGTGGTTGGCTCACGCGCTGCACGAGTCGGGCTTCTCACCGCTGCTGGTGGACAGTGACCCCGCTTCCTCGGCGCTGCGGTGGAGCGAACTGGCGGGAGGCTTCCCGTTCCCGGTGTTCTCCCTTCCGGTCGGTGACGTGCACCGTCGCGTGAACGACTTCCTGGGCGACCGGCGGGCCGTCGTGTTCGACGCGCCGCAGATGGAGGACCACGCCCACATCGCCCGGAGCGTCATGCGGTACGCGAGCGAGTGGATCGTGCCGGTCACCCCGTCCCCCATCGAACTGGACCGTATGGCACCCATCGGCGGCGAGATGGGCGACGTACAGTCCCTGCGGGCTGTGCCGGCCCACGCCGCTGTGCTGCTGAACCGTACGAACCGCCCCGACGCGACACGGACCGGTCCCGACGCCGACGCCCGCGAAGCGCTCACCGAGCGCGGTTTCGACGTGCTGTCCACCCACATTCCACGACTCGACCTGTACTCCCAGTCGTTCGGCAGCCCTGTCGAGGTCAAGGGATCGGCGTACATGGATCTCGCGGACGAGCTCATCAAGCGTCAGGACTCGATGTGAATCAGCGCAGGGACACCTACCGAGCCGCCTTGCAGCGGGAGCCGGATGCCGCCGCACCGCGCCATTCCAAGGTCACACGGCTGCACACGCGATACGTCCGAGTGACGATCGAGTTCGACCCCGCGTTGCCGCGCGAGCTGACCCGGTGGGTGGGACCACCCGTGTCCGCGGTCCTGCGCGTCGGCGCGGCCGTGCTGCGCCCTCTGACGGGCAGCGCGTAGGCACGTTTGCCGCCCGCCCCCGGGCCTGCCCGAAATCCCCGCCCTGGAGCCCGTCCCCGAGATCCCCACCCGAGCAGCGAGGCACAGGGTCACCTCGAGGCGGGACAGTCTGTTCGGCACCTCGCCCCGCCGGGCGAGGTGCACCGACAGCCGACCGCCCGGCCTTCCGCCCTCACTACCGGTTTGCCCTCCCCCTTCGGTGGTCCTACGATGGCGCCAGATATTTTAGCTCGCGAGATAAATCTTCTCTCGCGCCTCGCCACTCCGAGGAGACTCATGAGCGGTCTGCATGGAACACACGACCTGGGCCACACCGTCGCCGGATGGACCGGTACCGCCGTCGCGGTGATCGGTTTCTGTGTCGAGGGAGCGGCCATGACGAGGGGCTCGGCGCCGGGTCTCGTGCTCGGCGCGGGAATCATCGCCCTCGCCGCGCTGGTCACCTGGGTGCTGCATCTGAGCGGCTGGGGCAAGCCGGGCGGACCCCGGTCCGTCCATGAACAGACCTGGCGCGTCAGGGACCACGAAGCCGCCCAGGGGCACCCCGACTGCCTCGGCTGCCGCGTCGCCGGACGAACAGGCGCCCGCCGCGGCGCCGCCGTGTCCGGGAGCAGGCCGTTTCCGTCCGCGCGTACACCCCAAGGGAGCACGCCGCTTGTCCGGTCAGCCGTGCCGGCAGCGGCTTCAGCGGTACGGCGCGGGGGCGGGGGCGAGCACTGAGCCCGCCCGGACACTCAGTCCTGTGCGGGTGACGGGCCCTCGGCCCGGGCGGCGTCACGGAGGTCGTCCAAGCTCGCCTGCATCGCGGTCCTGGCCTTGGAGAACCAGTCCGCCAGGACCGCGACCTCGTCGCCGGTGAAGTCGGCGAACAAGAGGCGCAGACGCTCGTAGAAGGGGCCGTAGACCTCGAGGATCCGCGCCTGGGCGGACTCGTCCATCACGACCCAGACCCGTCGACGGTCCGTCAGGTCACTCTCCCTGCGGATGAAGCGAGCCTTCTCCAACCGGTTGAGCACACCGGTGACAGCGCCCGTGCTCAACCGGGCTCGCGCGGCGAGATCGCTCGCCCCCAGGGACTCACCGGCCAAGGACGCCTCGATCACGAACCCGAGACAGGTCAGGTCGGTGACGTTGAGCCCGAGCCGTCCGGCGATGTCCTGTTGCCCGAACTGCGCCAGCGCGATCAGGCGGTCCATCTCGTACAACGCCTGCTCAGCGGTCGCCTCGGGACGCGCCTTGCCCTCCATGCATCACCCATGACCCATGACATCACTACGCCAAGCCGAATCGGACTGGACAAACCCTAACGTTCATCCACCCAGGCCACGGACCGGGCCGCGCGAGCCGACGAACACGGGTGTACGGCGACGGGGCCCGTCCATGAGAACGACGAGGCCCGGACAGGCGGCACCACCGCCGTTCGCCCCGTTCAGCAACCCAACTACCGGCGTTGCCCCAGCTTCCCGAACTGATGCGGATTGACGAGTACCTCTGGTGCACAGGCCCGAAGTGACAACGGCGGACATCGTTCCAGGAATTGGGCTGCGGGGGTCGCAGTCCTGCCGACGGAGCCCGCGGCCCGGACAGCACTTCGCCCTGACGCAGGGGCCATCGTCCGGGGTTCAGCTATCGCTGACGTCGAGGACATTGACCTCTGGCGCGAAGGTTGCCACTGCGGATTCGAGGCGAAGGCGGTCGAGGTTCCACAAGTTGATC
The DNA here is from genome assembly GCF_053599975.1 of Streptomyces sp. NPDC005141. NCBI lineage: Bacteria > Bacillati > Actinomycetota > Actinomycetes > Kitasatosporales > Streptomycetaceae > Streptomyces > Streptomyces sp. NPDC005141. The sequence continues at coordinate 71,445 of NZ_JBSFYW010000036.1, forward strand.
GGCCTGCTCGCCTCGACGATCTCAGGTGATACGTGAGGAACCAAACTCTCGTTGATCCGCTTGAGGCGTGGGCCGTACGACAGGCCCGGAAGCGGCGGAGATCCTTGCCTCCGTTGAAGACCTATGTACGGCATCTTCTGCCGGCCTACGTGTTGAGTCCACAGCACGACGGAGACGATGTCCTTCCACGGGACGACGTCCGTCTTGTAGCCCACGGGAAGTGGGCCTGCCCCGAGCGTGACGCCTTGTTCGTCGATCCGGAGCGCGACTTTGCGAGAAAGCGCAGCCACGGTGAACACCATGAGCCCGACGAGCCCGAAGGCGCCAACCAGCACGGCCATACCGAGCGAAGCGTTCGGGAGAAAGGCACAGCCGAAGAAAGCGAGGCTGATCAGGGTCATCAACACCGTTCGGCCGGTCCAGCCGAAGCGGGCCACATAGGCCGCGTACTCAGAGTCCATGCCGTGATGATCCAGGACGCGATGCCTGGAACGGAAGAGTCTCTGGTGACCGGTTCACCAGCCGAGGAGACTTCACCGACCACCGTTCCAGCGGTTCGCACCGAGGAGTGGGCTGGACCGCGGCAGCCGGCATCGGCGGTGACGCTGGCGGTGATCGAGACCTTGATTCCATGGCCGCAACTGGCTCGGGACTGCGCAGCGACGGCATCCGGGGGCCCATGTGCAGCGTGCGTCAGGTTTGCGGGGTCTCCGGTACCTGGGTGGGTGGTACCAGGCGGGGGAAGTGGATGGCGAGGAAGTCACGCATGATCTGCAGGGCCTGTTCCGGAGGGACCTCGGCCTTGGGATCGTCAGGGAACCCCTCGCTCGTCATAGGTGGGCTGGCGGCCCAGTTCGCCGGTCAGGGTGCTGATGTAGTCGGTGACGAAGCCGTCCATCGTGGGTGCCCGGCCGGACTCGGGCGCGTTGTACGGCGCTGAGATCTCCTCGCCGAGCTTGAAGCGGTTCTGCTCGCCGAGGATGTTGAAGAGCTGCGTGTTGGTGTGCGCATACTCCTCCCCCGTATCGGGATTGGGACTGTCCATGTCCGTTGCCACCGTGTACGGCACCACCTTGCGGTCGGCGCCGTGCTCGGCCCATTCCGGGATCGGATTCGTGAGATCCCTGCCGGTCACTCCCTCGAACGTCTTGCCGTCCTGAGGCCCGTACAGTCGGCCGAGCATGTTGTCCAACGACCGGTTCTCGGCCACGACGACCACCACGTGGTCGAGCGCGTGGTCCCTGCTCTGACTCGCCATCCCTGACCTCAGATCTCGCCAAGCCGGCTGTTCGCCCATGGCCGCACCGGCCTCCGCACTCAGGCGACGCCGATACCAGCCGCCGGCGGCCAAGCAGCCCGCAGTGCCTGGTGCCGCACAGCCCGGCGAAGGGCTCCGGGCGAGGACGCGGGGAACTCAGGCTCCAACTCAGGCTCCTGCCGATGCTCGGCGGACCCGGCCCCGTCAGACCGGGGGCATGGATACCTTCCCGTCACCCGTCTCCCGACGCTCCGGCGAAGTCGGTGCACCGCCACTTCTGGGCCCGACCATTCATTGGCCCGACCTCACCTTCCAGCGTGCCTCCACTCGGGCGCAGGCGCACGCTGCCGACGCGGTCTGCGACACCCGCACCAAGCTCGCTCGATTCGCCACAGGTCAGGCAGGTATCCAATCAGGCCACTGCGGTGGGATGTTGCTGGCGGGGCAGCGGCCGGAGTCGCCGGGATAGCCGTCCAGGGTGCCGGCGGCGGCGAAGAACCACCACGCCAGCAAGACCGTGACGGAGACCACCAGCAGCGCCGGCAAACACGCGCGCACAACCGTCGGAGCATGAAGCACCAAGAGGCGCCCGATCGCCAACGTCGCAAGCCCAGCGAGGCCCCCTACCACTGTGGTCAAGGGAAGCAGGATGTTGAGTTCGAAGCGGCCGCCGGCCTCGAATCCCGCATCGCAGTACGCGCGCGCCCAGACAGTCAGAGACCACGCGCCGTAGGCCACGGCGCCTCCGAAGAGCCAAGAGACGGTCCAGGGGAGCCAGGCGAAGGACCCAGGCTTGAGGTTGCTCATGACATGGCACGACGTTGATCCGCTTCGCATGGTTCCTCGACCTCTTGGACGAACTCGGAGCAGACCAAGGATCACTGGCGGTCCGTGCCGCGTACCCCGCAGCCACAAGCGCACCGGATCGAGCGAGGTACACCGGGGAATCACGGGAATGCACGGCCGCCTCATGCGAGGCCGGCTCGAACTCCGAAGCGAGCGTCGCGGGTTCGCATCCTGCCGGGGCACCAGGGAACAGGCGCCGGACCGATCACGGTCCGGGACCATGGGCTCGCCCGCCGCCTGGGCTACGCCTCGCGTGCCCCTAGATGATCAATTCCAAGGGATGCCTGCGGAGGGTGTGGGGTGGGCGGCGGCCGAAGCCACCGCGAGACGGTCAGGCGGCGGGCTGCCGGCCCTGGTTGTCGAGGTGGCAGCGGGACGTCAGGCGTCAGGGTCGACTTCGGGGTGCGTGAACCGCACGGGCTTGCCCAGCGACCGGGCGTAGGCGATTTCGGCTCGGGTGCTGTCTCCGATGTAGTCGCCGACTAAAGCGCCTGAGTTCGCGAATACTGATCACTCGGCGCCTCGAACCTGGGCGTTCGTCGCGTGTCGGTTGGCGATCATCGTCGTTCTTTCATCCAGCAGGCGGGGCAAATGTCGCGGCCATCGCGGGTCCGGTGCCATTAGCTTGTCATTTATCCAGTCGGCGGGGCTTGGTGCCCTTCTTGTGATGGGCGGGTCTGGTGTATGCCTCGCCGGTTGCGAGGACCCGTCCCCCGTCGTGACGGGTTGCCGAACGGCTGTTTCTTGAACCGAGTGGGCGGCCGGGGCCAGGTCGGGAGGGTTTGGGCGCACGCGCTGGCGTCGGGGTCTGAGCGTGGAGGTTTCTGAACCCGGTTCAGGCGGGGGTCGTGGTCACCCGCGCAGTGTGCCGCCCGGCCTCGGCGGTCCGGGCCGGTTCACCGGCGGTAGCGGTGGCTCAACCGCTCTGTTCTGGTGAGCTGAAACAACCAGCCTGGCCTTGCTGGCCAGGGCCAGAGCACTATCACCGCTGATAGCGGCCTGGCCCTACCCGCAGGGCCGGACCTGGGAGACTAGGGATCATCACCGACCGTCGACCGCTCTCGCTGCCCGCCTTCTCCGAGCCCGCTTCCGACGCTCCCGTACCCGCCCAGGCGGGTGGGCGCCAGCTGATCCCGGTCGAGCAGGGCGCCGACTTCCGCCAGCCGCCCAGCGAGACCGAGCCCGAGCCCGCACCCGCCCGACGTCCGCTCGCCCCCGGCGGCCTCACCTTCTCAGACCCGGACCGCCATATCTGAGCGCTACCACCACGGGTTGCGCCACGTCCAGGACCAGCTCACCACCTAGCCCCACCGCCCGGTGTGCCAGCGCCTCCACCTGGACAGTGGTCGTAGCCGGCCCGGCTCCCGCCTCGGATACCGTGTTCCTCTACGGGGTGCCATAACGGATGTGACGCCCCCCACCGGAGGTAGTCAGCGTATGAGTTCAAAGCGCAGCAAGAATCCAGCCCTGCCCGTACTTGACGACGCATTCCGACTCGCGTCGGTCAAGGACGCCGAAGAGTCCACCCGTGACTTGGCCGCGCGGCTGGCCACCACCGAGCTGCGCCGCGTTTCCCACCCGGGCCGGGTCACCTGGGAGCCCACCGATCAGGCCGAGCCCGTACCGGTCCCGCCGACTGTGGTCGACGGTGACGGGGACCTGTGGCTGCGGGACCGGGGCACTGGCACCTGGACCATGCCCGAGTTCAACCCGAAGGAGTTCCCGGCCCGCTGTGGCGAGGTTCTGACGTGGAACCAGCTTGCCCGCGAGTTCGGCCCGCTTACCGCACTGGCCGACGACCGCCGCATCGGCGGCGGCCGGCGCTGACCGCGCAGCCTTCTGGGATGACCGCGCCCCTGAAGCGCCCGTTACGGGTAGCTGGGAGCTCCAGCTCACCGCCGAGCTCGACGATGGCGGCGAGCAGGTGAGCGTGGTGGTCGGTCACGATGTCTCCATGTTGCAGCCGGATGCGTCGTCGCTGTCCGTGGGGTCGGGGTGGAAGAAGCGGGTGTAGCGGAGTTCCGGTCTCCGGAGTGATGTTGAACACCGCGCATAGGTGCTGCGGGTCAGCGCCGGTGACGGCGGCCTCTTCGAGGATTCGGTCCTCGCGAAGTTGCTGGGCGGTGACCGGGAGGCCGCGCAGCAGAGGCTGCATCCAGCCGGTTGTGACCGGGGCCCGGGTGTGCGCGGTCTGCGAGCTGACGAACACGTGAGGGTTGCGGGTATGTGGCCAGCGCTGGTGCCGGAGGTGGATGTAGTCGACGGCGGCCTGCTGGGTGAAGGCGTCGAGGGGGTGATCGATGTCGCCGAGCGTGAGCCGGCCGCGGGTCAAGTCGGCGGCCTACGCGGCCACCCCGATCCTGCTGGATCTCGTCGAGCACGGCCGGCGGCCACGCGTCAGAGACGCGGCCGTCGGGCTCCTGTCCGACGCACTGGGCTGCTTCCCTGCCGCCGGCCACAACCGGGTGAGCACTCCTTACGGCGCCGACGTCCCGCTCTGCTGCGCCATAGCGCGGCACATCCGCAGCCGTCACCACGTCCTTCTCGCCCACGGGCGTAGCGGCAAGCGACTCCTGGCCGAGGCAGGACTGCACTGGCGACTGACCGTTGAGGAGGCGGAACTCCAGCCCGACGGCGGTCTGACCGCCATCGCCTTCCTCGAAGGCATGCCTTTCCATACACCGGCCGAGGCTGAAGTGCACGCCCCGCCCTTCAAACGACCTGCTCCGACAGTACGTGTCGATGCCCTGACGGCCGACGCTTCGGGCGCCGCGTGCATCCAACTCAGGCCAGCACCACGAGCACCACAAGCACCCGCCGAGGTCGTTCGGGGCTGCACTCTCTACCCGGCCGAGTGCGGCCTCCGCGAGCACTGAGCGAGGCGCCGTCTGCTCTCTGACCAAGCTCAGGTCTCCACCGGGTGGCCGCCGTCGCCTTCGACCACGACCCGGTCGGCTCCCGGCTCGTCGGCCCGCTCGACCATCGTCAGGTCGATCTCCCCGTCGCCCGTGGTGTCGAACTGGTAGAGATCGGCCTTGCCGTCACCCGTGGTGTCGGTCATCCATACGTCGGTCCTGCCGTCACCGTTGGTGTCGGCGCTGAGGACGACGTGATGCTCGTCCCCCTGGGTGTCGATCACTTCTTCCGTGCTGTCATTCGTCTCCATGACGGCCGGTTGCCCCCGTCGACCCGTCCAAAACTACGGCCCCTTGCGGCCTGGCCGGACAGGCTCAGGCTCGCGGGCGAGCCCCGGAGGCCCGAGAACGCCGGACGCCGGACGCTCAGGACAGGAACTGCGTCAGCACACGGTTGAGTACGGCCGGTTGTTCCGTGGGGAGCGAGTGGTGGGAGGCGTTCGGGAGGAGGGCGACGGTCGCCCCGGGCATGAGTCGGCGGGCCTCGGCGGCCACGCGCCGCACGTTGTGGGCGCGGCTGCGACCGGCCAGGAGTACCAGCGCCGGAACCGCGCAGGCCGTCAGATCCTCCGGCTTCGGGCGCCGCATGGCGACGACCTTCGACCGGCGTGCGGTGGCGGTGCTGCCCAGGAACGTCTGCCAGGCAGGATCCTCCGGCGTACGGCCCGTCTCCCACCGGTGGAAGGCTTCCACACGTTCGCCGCTGGGCTTGAGCAACATCGGCAGGGCACGCACGAGGTATCCAAGGCTCAGGCCGGCGAAGCAGTTGGTGGGGTCCAGCAACGCGAGGCGGCCGAGCCGGTGGGGTGCGCGCAGCGCGTAGTTCAGGGCGATCCAGGCGCCGTAGGAGTGGCCGCACAGATGCGCCCCGTCCAGTCGCAGCTCGTCGAAGAGCGGGTCGAGCCACGCCATCAGGTCATCGGCGCCGCGCAGTGGCGCCCCGTCGTGGACGCTGCGGCCGATGTCTCCCATCAGGTCAGGCGCGTAGACCCGACAGGCGGCGGCCAGGGGCCCGGCGTTGGCGAACCACACGACCGAGGTGGTCCCGCCGCCGGGCAGCAGCACGAGCGGGGTGCCGTCCTTCGGGCCGGTGACGTGGACCCGGGTGCTGCCGTAGGGAGTCGGCACATCGACGCTGCCGACCTCGACGGGCCACCGGCGCAGGACAGTGTCGTACGCCGCCTGGAATTCTGCCTCGCCAACCATGATCGCCGCCTATAATTACTCGACCAACGATACTCTCGATGGTCGAGATAATATCATCGGGAGGACATATGGACGATCGGAACCCCGACCTGCAACTGGTCCACCTGCTGCGGGCCGTCACCGTGGAACTCGATCTCTTCGCCGCCGAGTTCGCCGGCCTCCATGGCCTGCATCCCACCGATGTGCGCGCGCTGATCCACCTCCTGGACGCCGGCCGGGCCGACACGCCCGCCACCCCCGGATGGCTCGGCGCGCAGCTGGGGGTGAACTCGGCGTCGACCACAGCCCTGATCGACCGGCTGGAGGGTCTGGAGCTCGTCCGCCGGGAGCGGGACACCCACGACCGCCGGCGGGTCCTGCTCACCGTCACGGACAAGGCCGTCGCCCTGGGCTGGTCCTTCTTCGGTCCGCTGATCGACGAGATGGTCGCCTCGATGCGCACCTTCGACGAGGAGGACCTGGCCACGGTGCGGCGATTTCTGCTGGCCATGCGTGACGTCGCCGCCGCCGGGCGAAGGAACCAAAGGGACGGCTCCACCGGAAGGTGACATGACGACAAACCGATCGTGACCGCCGACCGGGCGCCTGTGCCTGCGGACAGGGTGCCCGCAGGCACTGGGCAGGCCGGTCCCGCCTCGCGGCCGTGATCCGCGGCGGCATGTCCCCGCACCCTGGGGCCACCGGCCGGTGCTCCGCCCGTAGGGCAGGATGGGTGTCATGACCGAGATCCGCACCCCCCGCCTCCTTCTCCGCCGCTGGTACGACGACGACCTCGCCCCCATGGCGGACATCAACGCGGACCCCCAGGTCATGCACTGGATCGACGACGGGTCCGTGCGCGACCTGGACGACACGGCCGAGGCCATCGAGCGGTGGGAAGAGGAGTGGGACGAGGAAGGCTTCGGCCTCTTCGCCGTGGAACTGCTGGGCTCGGGTGAGATGGCCGGCTTCGCGGGACTGTCCGTACCCGAGTACCTGCCGGAGGTGCTGCCCGCAGTGGCGATCAGCTGGCGGTTCGGCTCACAGTTCTGGGGCCAGGGCTACGCGTCCGAAGCCGCTCACGCCACCCTGGAGTTCGCGCTCCAGGACCGCGGCCTCGACCGCGTCATCAGCATCAACCGGATGGGCAACGACGCCTCGGAGAACGTCGTCCGCAAGCTCGGCATGAAGCCGGAGAGCGAGATGACGCACCCGGTGTACGGCTTCCCGCTGAGCATCCACGCCATCGACCTGACCGAGTTCCAGGCGTGAATCCTCCCGGCCTGCTGCGCTACGGAGCGGCCGGGATCTCCGTGCGGTCGCCCGGTGGAGCCCCTGATGAGGTGCGCTCCCCGACTCCACCGGGGACGGGGGAAGGCCTGTCACCCGTCTCCCGCGCGGCAACATGCGAAGCCCCGCCCCTCGGACCCCGAGCGGCACTCGGGAGGGGCCACCGCCCTCACCTCGCGCCGCCCTCGGGCAGGCCCGCTGCTCGAATCCGGACAACCTCACCGTCGTCTCTGCCCCAGGGGTGAAGGCAGGGATGGGGACGATCGGGGCCGTGGACGCAATTCCGTCGGTCTCAGCCGATCTCCGGTGAACCGGTCGTGCCCTCCCGTCCTGCGGTCCGGCCGGGGACCGTGCGGCGAAGGGTCTCGGCCGCAGCAGTGTTCGCGACCACGACGATCGCCATGACCACGGCGGCGACGGGATGCCCGACTCCGTAGAGGGCCGCCGCGCCACCGCCCAGCACCACCGCCTTGACGACGAGCACGAGGGGCAGCGCCGGCCGCAGCCGCGCCTTCGGCGCCGCGATCAACCACCAGAGCACTGTCGCCAGCAGGGGCGTCCCCACTCCGAGCAGGATGTGCGGACCCGGGCCGTGGCCGACGGTGAACCCCCACCAGCTCAGGCATGCCAGCGCGGCGAGTTCCACCACGAACGCCAGGAGTTCGTTGGCGGCGAACCACGGCCGCTCGGCGAACAGGGTTATGTCGGGGTCCGTTGACATGACGTCCTCTCGTTGCGCCTGGACGTCCAGCATGGCAGGACGCCAACGCCCGGCAAATCGATTCACCGCACCACGGACGGACCCGCAACCGAAGACCGTCCCCAGAGGCAACGGCAGGCTGATTACCGGGAGTTGGCCCCGGTCACAGGCCCCCACCTCGCGCCGGTTGCGCAGGTCCCGGCCACCGCGACGGAGGGGTGCGGCACCGAGGTCCCGTCGAGTCGGAGGTGAACCATGGACCACCCAGGGCGACTTCAACCCGTCCCGGTATCAGACCTCAAGCACCCGCCGCCACTGCCCTGAGTCCCGCCAACGACGCTCCGATGACCTGCGACAAGTCCTGCCGGCCCTCGTGGCCTTCCGGGTCCTGTTCGACCCAGCGCCGGAACGCGATCTTGAACACGGCGATGCCCACCTCCGCGGAGAGATCCGCCGTGGCGTCGTCGACGCCGCGCTGCCGCAGCGCGTCGGCCAGCGCCGTGGACAGCGAGGCGAGTTTGATCAGCTCGCGTTCCTGCAGCTCGGTGTTGGCGTCGATCACGGCCTGTCGTCGACGGGCGTGCTCCTGGCGCTCCTGCAGCACGCCCGCGGCAGCCTCGAGGGCCGCCGCCACGGCTTCCATCGGTGTGACGGGGTCGGGAGCACCGGCGACGGCGCCCACGAGCACCTCCTGCAACGCGCTCGAACCCGCGAACAGCACTTCGCGTTTGTCCGCGTAGTGCCGGAAGAACGTCCGCTCCGTCAGCCCCGCCCGTTCGGCGATCTCCGCCACCGAGGTGCGTTCGAAGCCGCGCTCGACGTAGAGCTCCAGTGCCGCCCGTTCGAGGCGGCCACGCGCGTCCGGCTGCCAGCGACCCATGCCCGGCATCGTAGTCGATGACAGTCACTGACATCGAGTGCTACGTTTGATGACAGTGACTGACATCGCTGGCTCGCCCCGCGCACACTTCCCGGCGCGGCGGCGATCGCCCAACACTGGAGGCCTCCTCATGCGCGTTTTCGTCACCGGAGCATCCGGATGGATCGGCTCCGCACTTCTCCCCGAACTCATCGGCGCGGGTCACCAGGTCGTCGGGCTCGCCCGCTCGGACGCCTCGGCCGCCGCACTGACGAAGGCCGGGGCCGACGCCGTGCGCGGCACCCTCGACGACCTCGACGTCCTGCGCGACGCCGCCGAGGCGTCGGACGGCGTGGTCCACCTCGCGTTCAAGCACGAGATCGCCTTCTCGGGCGGCTTCCAGAACGCCGCCGACGCGGATCGCCGTGCCGTCGAGACGTTCGGTGAGACCCTCGCGGGTTCCGGCCGACCGTTCGTGCTCGCCTCCGGACTGCTCGGGCTGGTCCCAGGTCAGGTGAGCACCGAGGCCGACGGACGCACGTCCGACGCCATGCCCGCGCACCTGACGGGCGGCCCGGCAACCCGGATGGGCACCGCCCACCTGACCCTCGCCCTCGCCGACCGGAACGTCCGGTCGTCCGTCGTACGGCTTCCCCCGACCGTGCACGGTGACGGCGACCACGGGTTCATGGCGGCACTGATCGGCATCGCCCGCGAGAAGGGCGTCTCCGGGTACGTCGGCGACGGCTCCCAGCGCTGGCCGGCCGCGCACCGTGTCGACGTCGCGCACCTCTTCCGGCTCGCCCTGGAGGGCGCGCCGGCCGGATCCGTCCTCCACGCGTCCGCCGATCAGGGCGTGCCGATCCGTTCGATCGCCGAGGTCATCGGCCGCCACCTCGACCTGCCCACCCGTTCCGTCTCCGCCGACGACGCCGCCGAGCACTTCACCTGGCTGGCGGGCTTCCTCGGCCTCGACAGCCCGGCCTCCAGCGGGGCGACCCGCGAGCTGCTGGGGTGGCGGCCGCATCAGCCGGGCCTGATCGAGGACCTGGACAAGGGCCACTACTTCCGGACCGGGCAGCGGTAGGCGTCCGCCCCCGGCGGCGTGAGGACGGCGGGGCGCCCTCCGGCGTGACCCCGCGTCGCCCCTGCGGGGTCACGCTCCTGATGGCAGGAAACCGCCTGCCGGGTTCCGTGCGGGCGGAACCTGGGCACAGTGGCCGACATGCCCCTCGCACTGCATCACATCGTCATCGACGCACACGACCTCCCCGCCCTGGCCCGATTCTGGGCCGGGGTGCTCCGCTGGCGGATCCTGTCCGAGCGGGAGCGGGAGGTCGTGATCGGGCCGGACGAGACGGCCCCGGTGGGCATCTGCTTCATGCCGGTGACGGACCACAAGGTCGTCAAGAACCGTCTGCACCTCGATCTGACGTCCGCGGCCGAGGACCGGGAGGCCGAGATCGAACGCATCCTCGCCCTCGGCGCCCGCAGAGCGGAGGTCGGGCAGAGCGGCGACGAGTCATGGACCGTGCTGGCCGATCCGGAGGGGAACGAGTTCTGCGTGGTCCGCCCAAAGGTCACCCTGATCGGCTAGAAACTGCGCGAACCACGGTCACCGGCCTCCCTGGTCAGCAGACTGGGTCCGCACCGATGCGGGCCGCCTGAGCAGGTAGACGGCCGCGACGGAGACCAGGACGGCCATGCAGGCGATGAACACGAGCCCCGCGCCCTCCAGGCCGATCGGGCCCACCAGCACACCCACTCCGATCACCGGCAGCGAGATGCCCGCGTAGCCGACGACGAAGAGGGTGGAGATGACGGCGGCGCGCTGGCGCTCGGGAGACGCCTGCGCCACGGTGGCCAGAGCCCCGCGAAAAGCCATCCCCTGGCCGCTTCCGCCGACGATCGCGCTCAGCACCACCAGCACGAGCGCATCCCATCGCAACGCGCCCGCGAGCAGCACGAGCCCGGCGAGGAGCCCGAGGCAGCCCAGGGGCAGTGATCGCGCGACACCGACCCGGCCGACGGCGAGCTGCCCGGCGGTCGAGGCGAAGAAGGCGAGTGCGACGATCAGCCCGCTCACGGCGTGGTTGTGCACGTCCAGGGACTCGGTGAGGAACGCCGGGCTGACCGACGTGAACACCCCGAAGAGGGCGAACCCCACGAACGCGGCGATCGCGGGTGGCCCGAACACCGGCCGCACCTCCGGGGGCAGGCCGGGCCGCTGCGGTCGTACCGTGCTCAGCGGCCGGCGTTCCCGCACGGTCTCCGGGAGCCGCAGCAGGACGGCGGCCGAGCAGGCCACCAGGGCGAGGTGTACGACGAACGGCAGATACAGCGGCCAGGGCGCGTACTGCGCGAGCAGCCCGGCGAGCAGGGGGCCGCAGCCCAGCCCGCCCATGTTGGCGGCCGTCGCCACGAAGGTGGCCCGGGCGGCGCCGCCCGGCGGTGCCAGTTCCATCACGTACGCCGTGGCGGCCCCGGTGAACAGACCGGCGGACAGTCCCGACAGCAGCCGCCCCACATACAGCCAGCCCAGCCCGGTGGCACACAGGAAGCAGACGGCGCTCGCCGCAGCGAATCCGAGGCCCCACAGCAGCACCGGACGCCTGCCCACCGAGTCCGAGGCATTGCCCGCCAGCAGCAGCACGCCGATGACCCCGAAGGCGTACACGGCGTACACGACGGTGACCGTCAGCTCGGAGAATCCGAACTTCTCCTGGTAGAGGCCGTAGAGAGGAGTCGGCAGCGTGGTGCCGGCCATGCACACGGCGAACACCGCCCCGCTGAGCAAACATGGGCGCCACCCTTGGCGATCACCGTCCATGCCGCCGACAGTAACGTCGTGCGCCGCCGTGGTCCGCCCCGACGTGCCGCGACGGGTGCGGGGAGGCCGCCCTGCTCGTGCTCACGATCCGATACGCCTGAACGCCCGGTCCCCCGCCCGTGGGTGACGGACAGGGCACGGTCCGCCCTCCTCGTACGGGGAGGGCGGACCGTGCCGACGACCCGTCAGCGGGTCGGGGCGAGGCGCACGCGGAGCAGCGGGGAGGCGTGTGCCGGGCGCCTCGTCGTCAGGAGCAGCCCGCCGGCGTCGGCTGTGACGCGTCGTGGATCAGCGCGTCGTGGGCGGCCTTCAGCCGCTTCACGTCGGGCTTGACCACCTTGCGGTCGTACGTGACCAGTCCGTTCAGCTCTCCTTCCACGTCCGAGATCTGGGTGTAGACGGCGCCGTTGCCGCCCTTGCAGGCGAGCTTGTGCACCTCGTCCAGCCGGGCCAGGTAGTCGTCGGTGTACGTCGAGGGGTCGACGTCCACGTAGGACTGCTGGACGGACCAGGCGTGTCCGGGCACCGCGAGTCCGAGCCCGCCGTACTCGCCGCTGACCAGGGCCCGTTTCCCGTCGGGAGACGGTGGCAGCGCGGGGCTCGGGTAGCCGTGCTCGTCGATGATGTCGCCGGTGCCGCCGTCCACGCCGAGGTTGATGCCCGACATGGAGTTGATGAGGCGTGTCGGGTCCCAGGCCTTGGCCTGGTCGGCGATGCGGGCCTCGTCGTACTGGCCCCAGCCCTCGTTGAAGGTCACCCACATGACGATCGACGGGCTGCTGATGTGCTCGTCGATCATCTGCTTCATCTCGCGTTCGTACTCGGCGCGGGACGCGGCGTTCGGGTTGACGCCGGCGGTCATGGCGGGCATGTCCTGCCAGACCATCAGGCCGAGGCGGTCCGCCCAGTAGAACCAGCGGTCGGGCTCCACCTTGATGTGCTTGCGGACCGCGTTGAAGCCCATCTCCTTGTGGATCTTCAGGTCGTACGCCAGGGCTTCGTCGGTCGGTGCGGTGTGCAGGCCGTCGGGCCAGAATCCCTGGTCGAGGGTGGCCATCATGAAGACCGGCTTGCCGTTGAGGACGGTGCGCGGGGTTCCGTTCACCTGTTCCACGGCGATGGAACGCATCCCGAAGTAGCTGCCGACGCGGTCGGCGCCGACGCTCACCTTCAGGTCGTAGAGGAAGGGGTCGTCGGGCGACCAGAGGTGCGGGTCGGTGATCTTCAGGACCAGCGGCCGGCCGGTGCGGCCAGTCACGGTGGCGACCTTGCGGTGTCCGGCGTACGCGGTGGCGGTGACCGGCACTCCGTCCCGGACGCCCTGCGGCTCGACGGTGAGCCGGCCATTCTTGACGTCGGGCGTCAGCTTGAGCGAGTCGACGTGGTCGGCGGCCACCGGTTCCATCCACACCGTCTGCCAGATACCGGAGGACGGGGTGTACCAGATGCCGCTGGGGTCGAGGCGCTGCTTGCCGACCGGCGGGTTCTCGCCGCCCTGCGCGTCGGTCGGGTCGTAGACGCCGACGATGAGTTCCTGGGTGCGGCCGGGCTTCAGCGCGGACGTGATGTCGGCGCTGAACTTGTCGTAGCCTCCCTGGTGTTCGGCGACCTTGGTGCCGTTGACATAGACCTCGGCCCGCCAGTCGACGGCGCCGAAGTTGAGCTGGAGGCGCTTGCCGGAGCCGACCTTCCAGTCGGACGGGACGGTGAAGGTGCGCCGGTACCACATACGGTCCTCGTGCCGTTCGATGCCGGAGAGCTGGGACTCCACGGGGTAGGGCACGAGGATCTTCTCGCCGAGCTTCTTGCCGACCGGCGGCTGCTCGCCGGCCTCGGCCGCGGCGAACTGCCACGAGCCGTTCAGGTTGCGCCACTTGTCCCGGGTCAGCTGCGGCCGGGGGTACTCGGGGTGGGCGTTGCCCGGGCCCACGTCGTCCGCCCACGTCGTGCGCAGCTGGTAGGTGGAGTGGTTGGGGCCGCTGCTCCAGAAGGCGTTGACAACGTTGCCGTTCGTGCCGGAGAGGCCGCCCTTTCCGTCATAGCGGAGGTCGGCGGTGCCGCGGGCCGTGCCGGTCTTGTTGCCGACGACGGGTTCTTTCAGACCGACGAGCAGGGACTTCGGGTCGGCCGGGTCCAGTTTCGCCGACGTCAGGGGCCACTTGGCGCCGCCGATGACGGCTTCGACGTGATCGGTGAGACCGGCCGGGGGCGTGGTCAGCGCCTGGGCGAAGTCGAGGCGCAGGGTGCGGCCGTCGCCCTGGACCGTGGTCGCGATGGCGCCGTCGTAGGCGTATCCGTCGGGCAGCCGGAGCGCCGACCGCGGGACGGCCGACTTGGTGCCGCCGGGCGGGGTCCAGCGCAGATGGAGGTTGGAACCTCCGAAGTGCTCGAAGTACTCGACCTTGATGTCGTAGGCCTGTCCGGCCGTCAGGTCGAGGGGCTGGGAGGTCTGTTCGCGGTCCCAGTCGTCGACCCAGTGGTCGATGGCGAGGCGTCCGTCGACCCACAGCCGGAAGCCGTTGTCGCCGATGATCGAGAAGGTGTGGGCGCCGGTCTTCTCCGGGACGATCCGGCCGGTCCAGCGGACGTTGACGTCGTCCGACTGTCCGGTGGCGAAGTTCAGTCGCGGCTCCAGGTTGTCGAAGTCGAGGTTGGTGTCCAATCCGGTGGCCTTCAGCTCATGGAAGTCGAAGGCGCCGGGGGCGGACTGGGTGTAGTACTCGCCCTTCAGGCCGTGGACTTCCACGGGGTCGTCGGCGGCTGTGGCGGCCGGGGCTGCGGTGAGCCCCGCGACACCGAGCACCGCGACGAGCAGGAGTGCCATTTGGGTTCGGAGTCTTCTGATGCGCACGGATCCTCCTTGGCTGAGGAAGGGTGGCGGCTCGTTGCTTCAGTCTGTACAACGTTGGAAGGAACGGGAGTTGGCATCACAGCACGGGTCCCGGCCTCTGTCCAGGGTCATGACAAATGCCCAGGTGACAGGGGCGCACATCGATGAAGAGGAGATCCCTTGCGGGTCAGCCTGAAGGACGTCGCCGAACACGCCGGTGTCTCGATCAAGACGGTTTCGAACGTCGTGAACAACTATCCGCACGTCACCCCGGCCATGCGGGCACGGGTCCAGGAGGCCATCGACGAGCTGGGCTACCGGCCGAACCTCACGGCGCGCCACCTGCGCAAAGGGCGCACGGGCATCATCGCCCTCGCCATCCCCGAGCTGGGCAACCCGTACTTCGCCGAGCTGGCGGGGGCCGTCATCGACGCCGCGGCCGAGCACGAGTTCACCGTGCTCCTGGACCACACGCGCGGCGACCGTGAGCAGGAAGTGCTGGTGAGCCAGGGGTTCCGGGCCAACGTGATCGACGGCCTGATCCTCAGCCCGCTGGAGCTGGAGGCGGAGGATCTGCGCTCCCGCGCGGACGACGTGCCGCTCGTGCTGCTCGGTGAGCGGGAGTACGAACTGCCCTACGACCACATCGCGATCGACAACGTGGCGGCGGCACGCAGTGCGGTACGCCATCTGCTGAGCCGCGGACGCTCGCGGATCGCCTACCTGGGGGCCCGCACCGATTCGGCCAACCGGCCCGCTCATCTGCGACTGGCCGGCTGGCGCGAGGAGTTGATGGAGGCCGGGGTGCCCGCGCCCGATGAACTGGTGGTGCCGGTCGGCGGCTGGGACCGCGACGAGGGCGCCCGGGGGATGGCCCATCTGCTGGATTCCGGGGTGCGCCCGGACGCCGTCTTCGCGTACAACGACCTGGTCGCGATCGGTGCGATGCGGGTGCTGCACGAGCGCGGTCTGCGGGTGCCGTGGGACGTGGCGGTGGTCGGTTTCGACGACATCGAGGAGGGGCGGTTCGGCGCGGTCACGCTGACGACGATCTCGCCCGACAAACAGGCCATCGCGCGGATGGCGGTGGCCTCCCTGCTGCGCAGTCTGTCGGGCCGGACGGAGCCCGGTGGACGTGAACTGACCGCGGATTTCAGGCTCGTTGAACGCGAGAGCACCCTGGGGCGGCGCTGACGGGATTTCGGACGGAAGGCTTTACAGCCTCCTTCCAACGATGTAAAAACCTCCCCGGAACGACGTGTACACCGAGTTGACCGCAAGAGCCGATCATCCCCGGGAGCGCTCTCAGCGCCGGGGCCGCGCCGTTTGGGGACTCCATGAAGCCGATCGCACCACGTCATCGCACCTCCGCCAGGACCCTCCTCGCCACCGGCCTCATCACGAGCCTCGCGCTCGTCTCCGGATGCGCGAAGTCGGAGGACGACTCCGCCGACAAGGACAAGAACTCCGCCGGCCAGGGCGACTCGGGGCAGGTCGTCGCCTCACCGTCCGCGGGCTCCGGACCGACCTGCGCCATCGACGCCTACGGCGCCCGGAAGATCGACCTCAAGACCGCCACCGTCGGCTTCTCCCAGTCCGAGAAGGAGGCCAACCCCTTCCGGATCGCCGAGACCGCGTCGATCAAGGCCGAGGCGGAGAAGCGGGGCGTGAAACTGCTGACGGCCAACGCGCAGTCGCAGTTCTCCAAGCAGATCAGCGACGTCCAGGACCTCATCGCCAAGGGCGCCGACCTCCTCGTGATCGCTCCGCTCAACTCCGACGGCTGGGAACCCGTCCTGCGCTCGGCCTCCGCCAAGCACATCCCGATCATCACCATCGACCGCAAGATCAACGCCACCGCCTGCAAGGACTATGTGAGCTTCATCGGCTCCGACTTCGTGGAGCAGGGCAAGCGGGCCGCGGACCGGATGATCGAGGCGACCGGCGGCAAGGGCGACATCGCCATCCTGCTCGGCGCCGCGGGCAACAACGTGACGACCGAACGCACCAAGGGCTTCGAGGACCGCATCAAGGAGAAGGCCCCCGGCCTCAAGATCGTCTTCAAGCAGACCGGTGAATTCGCCCGGGAGAAGGGCCAGTCGGTCACCGAGAACCTCATCCAGTCCAAGCCCGGCATCACCGGCATCTACGCCGAGAACGACGAGATGGGGCTCGGTGCGGTCAACGCCCTCAAGGGGGCCGGCAAGAAGCCGGGCGCGGTGAAGATCGTGACGATCGACGGCACCCGCAACGCCGTCCAGGGCATCGTCGACGGCTGGATCGACGGCGTCGTCGAGTCCAACCCGCGCTTCGGACCGCTCGCCTTCCAGACCCTGGACACCTTCACCAAGGGCGAGAAGGTCACCCAGGACATCGTGATCCAGGACGGCGCGTACACCGAGACCAACGCCAAGTCCGACCTGGGCAAGGCCTACTGACATGTTGTCGGTGAACGGCCTGTCCAAGACCTTCCCCGGCGTGAAGGCCCTGTCCTCGGTGGACTTCACGGCCCGCGCCGGGGAGGTGCACGCACTCATCGGAGAGAACGGCGCCGGCAAGTCGACCCTCATCAAGGTCCTCACGGGCGTCTACCGGCCCGACGAGGGCGAGGTGACGTACGACGGTGCCCCGGTCCACTTCGCCACACCGCTCCAGGCTCAGCACGCGGGAATCTCCACCATCTACCAGGAGGTCAACCTCGTCCCGCTGATGAGCGTGGCCCGCAACCTCTTCCTCGGCCGCGAACCACGCAACCGGCTCGGCCTGATCGACTTCCGGCGCATGCACCGGGGGGCCGACGAGGCCCTGCGCGAGCTCGGCCTGCGCGTCGACGTGCGCCGGCCGCTCCGCGAACTGGGCGTCGGCGCACAGCAGATGGTGGCCCTCACCCGCGCCGTCTCCGTCGACGCCCGCGTGGTCGTCATGGACGAACCGACCTCCTCGCTCGAACCCCGCGAGGTTCGGACCCTGTTCGGAGTGATCCGGATGCTCCGCGAGCGGGGCATCGCGGTGATCTACGTCAGTCACCGGCTCGACGAGCTGTACGAGATCTGCGACGCGGTCACCGTGCTGCGCGACGGCAAGGTGGTGCACACGGGCCGGATCGCCGAACTCGACCGCCTGCGGCTCGTGGCGCTGATGCTGGGCAGGGAGATCGCGGACGTACGGCAGGACGGCCTGACCAAGTTCGCGGGCAGCCACGACACCGAGGCCGAACCCGTCCTGGAAGCACATAACTTGACGGTTCGTCACCAGCTGGACGGTGTGTCCGTCTCCGTGCGGCCCGGCGAGGTGGTGGGACTCGGCGGACTGCTCGGTTCGGGCCGCACCGAGACCGCGAGGGCCATCGCGGGCGCGCTGCCCACCGACTCCGGGCGGGTCGTGGTGGCGGGCGTACGCGTACGCACCGGCTCGACCCCCGCCGCGATCCGCGCCGGCATCAGCCTGCTCCCCGAGGACCGCAAGGCCGAGGGCATCGTGCCGGGCCTCTCGGTCCGCGAGAACATCGCGCTCGCCGCACTGCCGGGCCTCTCGCGCTTCGGCCTGGTCGACGAGGCACGCATCGACCAGATCGTGGAGACCTTCATGAAGCGGCTGCGGATCAAGGCCGCGAGCCCCCACCAGAAAGTGGGCGAACTGTCCGGCGGCAACCAGCAGAAGGTCCTGCTGGCCCGCTGGCTGGCCATGCAGCCCAAGGTCCTGCTCCTCGACGAGCCGACCCGGGGCATCGACGTCGGTGCCAAGGCGGAGGTACAGAAACTGATCGACGAACTGGCCGACGACGGACTCGGCGTCCTCCTCATCTCCTCGGACCCCGAGGAACTGATCGAGGGCAGCGACCGGGTGATCGTCCTCAAGGACGGCGCGGTCGTCGAGGAACTGACCGGGGACGCCGTCACCGAGGACCGGCTGATGCGCGCCATCGCCGCCGCACCCGCCGTCCCCACCGCGACGGCGACGGCTACCGGCACGGGCACCAGCCCGGGAGGCCACGATGACTGACCTGACGCTGAGCCGGGTGACCGCCGACCGCGACCGGCTGCTGCGCCTGCTCCAGGAGTACGGCGTCTACCTGGGTGTCGTGGTCCTCTTCCTGGTGAACACCGTGTTCACTCCGCACTTCCTGTCCACCGAGAACTTCCGCACCCAGGCGGTCCAGGTCGCCCCGGTCCTGATCGTGGCGCTCGGCATGGCGCTGGCGATCGGCAGCGAGGGCGTCGACCTGGCGGTGGGCTCCGTGATGGCCCTGTCCACCTCGCTCCTGTCCCTCTACCTCGGTTACGGGCCCGGCATCGCCATCCTCATCGCCCTGGTCGGCGGCGCCGTGATCGGCGTCGCCAACGGCTCACTCATCGCCTTCGTCGGTGTCCAGCCGATCGTCGCGACACTCGCCCTGATGGTCGCGGGGCGGGGACTGGCCCTGGTGCTGCTCCCCCAGCTCAAGGACGTCCGCGACCCGGCCATGGCGGAGCTCGGCTCGGGCGACGTGCTGGGCGTCCCCTACGTCGTATTGATCGCCGTCGCCCTCGCGCTGCTCGTCGCCTTCGTCGTACGCCGCACGACCTTCGGCCGCCGGCTCCTGGCCATCGGGGACAGCCGCCCGGCGGCACGGCTCGCCGGACTGCCGGTGCGCCGCGTACTGATCCTGGTGTACGTCTGCTCCGGCGTCCTCGCGGCCGTCGCGGGCGTGCTGGCCACCGCCCGCCTGACCGCGAGCGACCCGACCTCGCTCGGCAACCTGATGGAACTGTCCGCGATCACCGCGGTCGTGGTCGGCGGCACCCCGCTGAGCGGAGGCCGGGTCCGCATCGGCGGCACGGTCGCCGGCGCGGTCCTGATCCAGTTGCTCACCACTACGCTCATCAAGCACGATCTGCCGCCGTCGTGGACGCAGATCGCCCAGGCCGTGGTGATCGTCCTCGCCGTCTACGCGGCACGGGAACGGGGAAAACGATGACGACCGACGTGGACACTCCGGTGCGCGCGAAGACCAGGGCCGAGGCGGAGGCGTCCGGCTCCGGCCACTCGGAGCGGGTTAGCGCCCTCGCCCAGCAGCACGGCGCCCTGGTCACCCTGGTCGTCGCGATGATCGCGGCGTCCCTCAGCTTCGACACCTTCCTGACCGGCGACAACCTCGAGAACATGGCGCTCTCCTCGGCGTTCCTCGCCGTGGTCGCGCTCGGCATGACCTTCGTCATCATCACCGGCGGCATCGATCTGTCGGTGGGCTCGCTCTTCGCCCTCGGCGGAGTCCTGGCGGCCTGGGGATCGCAGTACGGAACGGCGGTCGCCCTGCTGCTGCCGCTGGCCGTGTGCGGACTGATCGGCCTGGTCAACGGTCTGCTGATCGCCCGCTCGCGCCTGGCCCCCTTCATCGTCACCCTGGCCGCGATGCTGGGCGCCCGGGGCATCCTGCTCTCCGTCACCGACGAGGGCTCGAGGACGTACCTCGTGGACAAGGACTCGTTCTTCGCCAAGCTCGGACAGGGCACACTGCTCGGTATCGGCGTGCCCGTGTGGATCACCGTGGCACTGTTCGTTCTCGGCGCGGTCGTGCTCCGGCGCACCCGCTTCGGCCAGTACGTGTACGCGGTCGGCGGGAACGAGGACGCGGCGGCGCTGATGGGCGCGCCCGTGGCCCGTACGAAGATCTCCGTCTACACGCTCTCCGGGCTGTGCGCCGGGCTCGCCGGAGCGCTCAACGCGGCCTGGCTGGTGTCGGGCGTGACGATCCTCGGCTCCGGCATGGAGCTGGAGGCGATCTCCGCGGTCGTCATCGGCGGCACCCTGCTCACCGGCGGGTTCGGCTTCATCAGCGGCTCACTGGTGGGTGTGCTCCTGCTGAAGGTCATCCAGAACGTCATCAACCAGATCGGCTCCCTCGACTCCGCCTACCAACAGGTCGTCAGCGGCGCCTTCCTGGCCGTCGTGGTCATCGCTCAGACCTGGCTCGGCCGCAGACGCCGGGTGCTGTGAGGGCCGCGGCCCGGACTCCGTCGTGGACCGCCTCGCCCTGTCGCGGGTCACCGAACCGCTTCGGGTCACCCCGAACCGCGAACCGCTTCCGGCACCCCGGACCCATGGCGGACGGGCCCGTCGCCTCGCGAAGTCACGCGAACGTCCTCACACCCTCGTCAGGGCGACGCGCCAGGCCCGGATGCCGGCCGGGTCCAAGGTGATCTCGATCGTGGCCGGCTCGATGGAGTCGACGCGCAGCGCGTCGGCGAACGCGTCCGTGATGTCGTGCCGCGTCAGCCTGTGCGGCCCCCGGGTCCCGGTCTTGGGCTCACGGTCGCTGAAGCAGAGCATGAAGTAGCGGCCACCGGGGCGCAGTACGGCCCGCAGTCCGCCCGTGAACGCGGCGCGGTCGTCCGGATCGAGCATGTGGAACAGACCGGAGTCCAGCACGGTGTCGAACCGCTCCCCCAGAGCCGTCAGCCGCCGCGCGTCGTGATGGAGGAACCGCACAGCGGCGCCGCGCCGACGCGCCTTGTCCTCGGCGGCCCGCAGCGCGGTGGTCGCCAAGTCCACGCCGATGACCTCGAGGCCGAGGTCGGCACACATGAGCGCGTGCTCTCCCGTGCCGCAGCCGACGTCCAGCACCCGTCCCCGGATGGCGCCCGATCGCGCGAGGTCGAGAAAGGCCGGCTGCGGATGTCCGATCTCCCACGGCGGCCGGACGGCGTACAGGTCGTCGAGCCACTGCCAGGGGTTCGTGGCATCCGCGTCGTCGCGCGAGGACGGTCCGGCCATGCGATCGACCTCCCATCGCGTCGTCATCACCCGGCTCCGGCGCGCGGGTTCACGTCACGGCAGCGCTCTGCTGATCGACTCTACGCCGGAGGGCCTTGCGGACCGTGCGGGCGACGGCGCGCGCCGGAGGCCGTGCGCGCGGCTCCAGGCCTCGACCGACGGCCACATCCATGGGCCCCTCCCCCGAGCGGAGGGGTCCACGCGTGCTCGGACGCAGAAGTGGACGCGAAGTTCGCGAAGGACCACGACGTGCGGATCGGCAGCACGATTCCCGT
>NZ_JBSFYW010000037.1:0-91885 GCF_053599975.1 Streptomyces sp. NPDC005141
GGATCGTGCCGTGCGCCGGCATCGCGACCATGACGAGCTTTCCGCCGCGCCGCAGCCCGGTGTAGGCCGGGTTGCCGAGGCGCCCCCTTCCTCGTAAGCGCCTGTCGGGCCGCTCCTAGGCGTACGTCGCGATGTCCTTGATCATCGCGAAGCCCAGCCCGTACGCGCTCATTCCCCGGCCGTACGCGCCCACGTGGACGCCTTCCTGGGTGGAACCCGCGAGGACCCAGCCGAACTCGGACTCGCGGTAGTGGAAGGTCGTGGGGACGCCGTCCACCGGGAGGGACAGGGTGGACCAGTCCGGACCGGTCAGGTCGTCGGCAAGCACCCACGCGGTCTCGGTCTGCTGGTCCAGCCAGTCGTCGCGCCGTGTGTGGTCCATCTGGCCGGGCCAGGTGAAGGACAGCAGCCCCACACCGGCCAGCCACGCCGCCGAGGACACCGAGGTGGCCTCCAGCAGCCCCGTGCCGTCCGCGCTGCGGCGCACCGGGCTGGCGGCGACGGAGACCACCACCGCGAACCGCTCCTTGTCCTCGGTGGACTCGCCGCGCACCGTCGGCTCGTCACCGTGCCCGATCGAACCTTGCTCGACGGCACCGTCCGCCGAGGTACCCACCTGCATCAGCCAGCGCGGCCCCGTGAAGGCCTCGTCGAGGCCGTACCACGGGAAGGGCGCCAGCAGGTAGCCGTCGACCGTTCGCCGGGCGGAGGGGGCCTGTTGTCCGCCCTCCGCGGCCGGCGCCTGCGCGCCTACCCGACTTGTCGTCTCCATCTGCCGGACGCCTCCTCGCTCTCGTCGGACCGGGTGGCCCGCCCCCCTCGGGCGTCCTTGTCGGTCCGCACAACAACTGGGCAGCATAGCCATACCGCTCCGAACAGCCGCGAAAGCGCCCGGCGCGCGGGGCGTGCGCGCGGCGGAATCGAGCCGCTCGGGGCGTGTCGGCGCACCACGGACAGAGACGTTCCCAGGCCGTGCGGGACCGCGTTGCGAGGCCTGCCGCGGGCAGACGGGCCCGGCCTGCGAGGGCCGTGGATCCCTGGCCGCGCACGGTTCGTGCGGCGGCCCGCCGCGCTGCTCCGTACGGCTCAGAGGGCGTCGTACGGCTCAGGTGGCGTCGGCGTCGTAGGGCGGGCGCTCGTCCGCGTCGAGCTTCTCGCGCTTCTTCGTCATGTCGACGGAACCACCGGCCGAACCGTTGGAGGACCCGGAGGAGTCGGACTCGCGGCCGTGCACCGCGTCCGTGACGTCGGCCATCTCCTTCTTCAGGTCGAAGCCGTTACGGATCTCCTTGAGCCCCAGCTCGTCATTGTCCAGCTGCTTGCGGATGAACGTCTTGGGGTTGAGGTCCTCGAATTCGAAGTCCTTGAACCCCGGGCCGAGTTCGTCGCGGATGTCCGCCTTGGCGCTCTCCGAGAACTCACGGATCTTGCGAATCGTGCGCGTGACGTCCTGAATCATCTTCGGGAGCTTCTCGGGACCGAAGACGAGCACGGCGAGGACGACGAGCGTCACCAGCTCAAGCGGTCCTATGTCATTGAACACCTGGTAGCTCCTTGCGATGTCCTCGGTCCACGGCCCTCGGGAGTCTTCCGTGGTCCGGGCCGGGTCCAAAGGTACCCGGCGTTCCTGTCCGTCCGGAACTGTCCCGGGGCTTCCGACTTCATCTGCGCCGCTGGTTTTCCGCGTACTTTGCCGTCCGGAGCTGCGACATTGCGCTCGGCTGTGAGGTTCGTGTCACTCCCGGGCCGTGTCTCACCGGCTCTCAGTCGCCGCTCGCGGAACCGAGGACCAGGGTGACCGTCTTCTCCGCGCCGCCGCGCCGGAGCGTCAGCCGGAGCCGGTCGCCGGGCCGGTGGGCACGGGTCTTCACGATGAGTTCCTCGCCGGAGTGGACCCGTCGGCCGTCGACCTCGGTGATGACGTCGCCCGGCTTGATGCCCGCCTTCGCACCGGGACCGCCCGCGGCGACGGACGGACCGCCACCGGCGGCCTTGGCGGTGACACGCGCGCCGTCGCCGCCGTATTCCATGTCGAGCATGACACCGATCACGGGGTGGGTGGCCCTGCCGGTGTTGATCAGCTCTTCGGCGACGCGCTTGGCCTGGTTGACGGGGATGGCGAAGCCGAGCCCGATGGAACCGGCCTGGCCGCTCCCCAGGCCGGAGCCGCTGTCGGCGGAGCGGATGGCGCTGTTGATGCCGATGACCCGGGCCCGCGAGTCGAGCAGGGGCCCGCCCGAGTTCCCGGGGTTGATCGGCGCGTCCGTCTGCAGGGCGTCCACGTACGAGACGTCGGTGCCGTCGCCCTTCTCGCCGCCCGCCGTGATGGGCCTCTCCTTGGCGCTGATGATCCCGGAGGTGACGGTGTTGGCGAGGTCGAAGGGCGCGCCGATGGCGACGACGGGGTCGCCGACCTGGACGTTGTCCGAGTTGCCCAGCGGCATCGGAGCGAGACCGCGGACGCCCGAGACCTTGACCACGGCGAGGTCGTAGCCGCTGTCGTGCCCGACGACCTCGGCCTTCGCGGTCTCACCGCCGCTGAACGTCACGGATATCTCGCCGCTGCCGCCGGCCGGTTCGATCACGTGGTTGTTGGTGAGGATGTGTCCCTGGCCGTCGAGCACGAATCCGGTGCCGGTGCCCTCCTCCTTGCTTCCGCGCACATGCAGGGTGACGACGCTGGGCAGCGCGTGCGCCGCGATCCCGGCCACGCTGTCCGGGGCGCGCCCCGGGGCCTCCTTGGCGGCCTGCGGCAGCTCGACGTCCGTCAGCCCTCCGTTGCGCTCCAGATACGCCCCCGCGGCGCCGCCCACTCCCCCGGACACCAGCGCGAGCGCGACGGCCCCGAGCAGCAGGGTCTTCCTGGTCCGCTTGCGCCGCTGCGCCACGGTGGGTACGCCGACGCCGTTCTGCTGGAGGGGTCCGGGCGCGGCCCAGGGGTCGTAGTTCTGCCAGGGGTCGGGGGCGGCGGACGCGGCGGGCTCGGCAAGGCCGGTGGGGCCGGCCGATCCGATTGGGCCGGCGGGGGCCTGTGGCGCGGGAGGCCCGGATATCGGGTTCGGGGGACCGGAGGGGTCCGGTGCGTGGGGCAGGCCGTGCGCGGGGGACTCCGGTACGTGCGCGAGGCCTTGTCCGGCGGGTGCCGGGGGCGGCGCGTCCAGGGGCACGGCGTCGAAGGGCGCGCTCTGGGCCGGGATCCCCCCTGCGAGGTGTGTTCCGTGGGCGGGGGTGGCCGCCTCCGACCGGGAACCCGGCGCGTGCGAGCTCTGAGCCTGCGTGTCCCGCGTGTGCGCGGCCGTCGGGTGCTGGACCGGCGGGGCGGGCGCCCAAGGGCCTGGACGGCCGTAGGGCGGGGTGCTGTAGGGGTCGGGGGCGTGCAGGGGCCCGGGGCGGCGCGGAGCGGGCCGCTCCAGCTCGAAGTCGCCGTCACCGGCGTCATCGGCGCCGTCGTCCTCGGCGTCACCCGCACCGGCGCCGTCATCCTTGTGGAGGCCGACGGGGACAGCCGGCTCGGAGACGGTGGAGGCCGCTCCCTCGGCCGGACCGGGAATCCCCGCGGGGCGGTCCAACTCGAAGTCGCCGTCACCCTCCCCGAGCACGGGAACTCCGCCCCCGGGTCCGGAATCGGCTCCCGTGCCCTGCGGCCGGGGCCGGCTCCACCACTTCGCCTTCGTGGGCTTGCCCTCGTTCATGCTCTCCCCACACCTGGCCCGCGGCACAACTCGCCGACGGTCACCGCAGACTTGCCGACTCCGCGCCCGTGATCCCTCCCGCGGGCGCGGCCCACCCCGGATTCAACCAGGTTCACGGGCCGCGGCGCAGAGGGCGGGGTCAGCGGGCGGTACGAGAGGTGGGGGACGAGGAGGAAGTGGGGGACGGTGCGGCGGCGGGGGCGGCGAGCAGTCCCGGAGTCGTGACGTCCGGGTCGGCGGACCACGAGGTGAGTTCGAGCGGCCGGGCGTCGGTGAGCGGACGTATTAGCGGGGACATCGCGGCGGCACCGGCGACCACCGGTGTCGTCAGCGCGTGCATGGCGTCCTGGCCGCGGCCCGCCGGAGCGGGGACTCCGGGCAGCAGCGGGGCGGACACCTCGGTCGGCGCCACCGGGCCAAGGCCGAGCGCCCGCTCGCCCTGGGCGAGCAGCGGTCCGACGGACCGCCGGCGCTGCGACTCGGGAGCCGTGGCGGCCCCCGCGCCCTGGGAGCGTGACGGCGTCACATTGCTTCCGGTGCCGGATCCTCCGCGCGCGTCCGCGGTGTCCCCCGGCATCCCGGTGGACACCCCGCCGAGCGCGACGGCGGCCAGCGACACCGCGCCCGCCGCGGCGAAGGCGAACCGCAGTCCGCGCGAGGCCGACCGCTCGGCCTCGTGACGGCTGACGTCATGGATACGGAAGCCGCGCCCCGGTGAGGGGGGCAGTACGTCGGCGTGCGGTCCGGCCGGCACGTACCCGAAGGGTTCGCCCCGCATTCCGAAGACGCCGGGCATGCCGGTGCGCGCGGAACCGCCGGGAAGTCCGCCGCCGAAGCTTCCCCCGCCCAGCCGCGAGCTGTCGGAGTCACCTCCTCCGGGAAGCCCCTGGAGACGGGCCAGAAAACTTTCGGAAGGGGGCGGCGGGGCCACTTCCGCGAAGACGTTCTTCAGTCGGCGCTGCGCGTCGGCCTCGGCCTTGCACTTCGCGCAGGTGGCGAGGTGGGCCAGGACGCGGTCGCGCGACTCATGACCGAGCTCTCCGTCCACCAGGGCGGACAGCCGGTCTCCGAGGTGCTGCTCGGCGGGGGTCGGACGGGATCCACTCACGCGGTCGCGCCCCCTCCCCCCAGCACGGGCACACGGGCCGCGAACGAGCGTCGCTCGGCGCGGGCCTCGGGAGACCGGTGAGCCAGGGCTTTGCGCAGCTGGGAGCGGCCGCGGTGGATCCGGGAGCGGACCGTGCCGAGCTTGACGCCCAGGGTCGCGGCGATCTCCTCGTAGGACAGTCCCTCGATGTCGCAGAGGACGACGGCGGCGCGGAACTCGGGCGCGAGGGTGTCCAGCGCCTGCTGGACGTCGGCGTCGAAGTGCGCGTCGTTGAAGACCTGCTGCGGGGAGGGCTCCCGGCTGGGCAGGCGCTCGGCCGCGTCGTCGCCGAGGGCGTCGAAGCGGATGCGCTGCTTGCGCCGCACCATGTCGAGGAAGAGGTTCGTGGTGATGCGGTGCAGCCAGCCCTCGAAGGTTCCGGGCGTGTACGTCGACAGCGAGCGGAAGACACGGACGAAGACTTCCTGGGTGAGGTCCTCGGCGTCGTGCTGGTTGCCCGTGAGGCGATAGGCGAGGCGGTACACCCGGCCGCTGTGCGTGCTGACGATCTCCTCCCAGGTGGGCGGAGTCCACGCCTGCGACTCCGCGTCGGTGGTGAACGTCGCGGTCTGCGCCGGGGCAGCAGCGTGGAGCTGGTCAGCGTTGTCGGTCACGGATTTCGGCTCACCCGCTGATCTGAGTAGGCGCCTCAGCACCCCTCCCCGATCCACAGGCGCAGCCGCACCTCCCCTGTCGGCTCTGGTGGTGTCCAGTGGAGCCCCTACCATAGCCACCTCGCCCGTTAGCTCCGGATAAGCGGTTTTACGCGAATTTGATACAGGCTCATATGGGTGCGTCAACACCTGCCCGCGGCCCCGCTCCGTGTACTGGTCCATCGACTTCCCCCCGCTCGGTTCCCCCACCCCTCTAAACGCCCGGTCCCATCCGCGGGTTCCCAGCACCAACGGATACAGTCACGACCAGGCAACCACGGGGACAGGAGAGGGTCATTACCGGCAACCGGCAGACGAGCTGGGCGTTCGCCGACGCCTTTGTCGCCGAGGACGAGGCGGTGCGCTGGGCCCGGGACCGGGCCCGCGAGGCAGGCCTGCGCTCGGTGTCGCCCGGCACGGGCGCCGCGCTGTGCCTGCTCGCCGCCACCGTGGACGCGAAAGCGGTCGCGGAGATCGGGACCGGGACCGGCGTCTCAGGAATTCATCTTCTGCACGGCATGCGGCCGGACGGGGTACTGACCACGGTGGATCCGGAGCCGGAGCGCCAGCAGTTCGCGCGCCAGGCCTTCCGCGCCGCCGGTTTCGCCAGCAATCGCGCCCGCTTCATCCCGGGCCGCGCACTCGACGTCCTGCCCCGTCTCGCCGACGCCGGCTACGACCTCGTCTTCTGCGACGGCGACCGACTGGAGTGCCTCGACTACCTCGCTGAATCGTTGCGCCTGTTGCGTACGGGCGGGCTCGTCGTCTTCGAGGGAGTCTTCGCGGACGGCCGCACCGTGGACTCGGGACCGCAGCCCGCGGAAGTGGGCCGGCTGCGCGAACTGCTGCGCGCGGTGCGCGAGAGCCAGGAGCTGGTGCCCTCGCTCCTGCCGGTGGGCGACGGCCTGCTGTGCGCGGTCAAGCGCTGACCCGGCCACCCGGCCCGATTTCCGTCGCACGCCTCTGACCAGGCCGTACACCCCTGTCGGCCGGTGCCGAACAAGCGGCGCGGCCCTCCCGTACCCCGAAAAAACGGCTTCCCCGGCACCTGTGCGGTACCGGGGAAGCCGAAGAGGTATGGTCGCGTTCCGCGTCAGCCGACGACCTTCTTGAGGGCGTCGCCGAGCGCGTCAGCCTCGTCAGGGGTCAGCTCGACGACGAGCCGACCGCCGCCTTCGAGCGGAACGCGCATGACGATGCCCCGCCCCTCCTTTGTCACCTCGAGCGGGCCATCGCCCGTCCGCGGCTTCATGGCCGCCATGCTCGTTCCCCTTCCTGAAACCAGCTCATCGTCGCCGACGGCCCCCTCGGAGGGCACGCGCGTCCTCTCATAGGACACACGTCACCGGCATCGAACACATTGCTTCCAGGCCATTATCCCGCATCTCAGGACCCGATGACCAACATCAGTCGGCATCGCTTGCGCAACGCGCTTGAGCAAAACCACTCAATTCGGCGATGTGGCTGCGATACTGCGCCGCCGCATGGACTTCCACGGCCCGGAATTCTTTGACGCAGGTCACATGTCGGCCCCGCGCCACCGCCGGTGATCTCCGCCATGCTGTCATCTGACACAGGACGTACCGCCCGGTACGACGGAGCCGCGACACCGGAGGGGACCCACCATGGCCGACACCGTGCTCTACGAGGTGAGCGACGGACTCGCGACCATCACGCTGAACCGCCCCGAGGCGATGAACGCGATGAACACCGAGACCAAGGTCGCCTTCCGGGACGCGGCGCAGGCGGCCGCGTCGGACGACGCCGTACGGGCGATCCTGCTGACCGCCGCCGGGGACCGGGCGTTCTGCGTCGGGCAGGACCTCAAGGAGCACATCGGGCTGCTGGCGGCCGACAAGCAGTCGGGGTCGGGCCTGACCATGAGCACCGTGCGCGAGCACTACAACCCCATCGTGCGGGCGCTGACCGGCGCCGCGAAGCCCGTGGTGGCCGGGGTCAACGGCGTCGCGGCCGGGGCCGGCTTCGGTTTCGCGCTCGCCGCGGACTATCGCGTGGTCGCCGACACCGCCGCCTTCAACACGTCCTTCGCCGGCGTCGCGCTGACCGCCGACTCGGGGATCTCCTGGACGCTGCCCCGGGTCGTCGGCCCGAGCCGCGCCGCCGACCTGCTGCTCTTCCCGCGCAGCATCAGCGCGCAGCAGGCGTACGAGCTGGGTATCGCCAACCGGCTGGTTCCGCCCGCCGAACTGCACGCCGAGGCCGAGAAGGTGGCGCGGGCGCTGGCCTCGGGTCCGACGCTGGCGTACGCCGCGCTGAAGGAGTCCCTCGCTTTCGGGCTCACCCACTCGCTGGACGAGACCCTGGAGAAGGAGGACGAGCTCCAGGCGCGGGCCGGCGCCTCCGAGGACCACACCATCGCGGTCCAGGCGTTCGTGAACAAGGAGAAGCCGAAGTACCTGGGGCGGTGACGGTCCGGGAGCGGGCGCCGCGGGCCGTCCGCGGCCGGTGGCGCGGCTCCGTGTGTCCCTGGGGCCCGCGGCGTCGCCGCTGCGCCCCTCCGGCCGGGGAGCGGCTCCCGCGCGCCCCCGTGCCCGGTATCCCCGGTGTGATGTCCCCGTGGCCCTCGGCGCCGCTCCCCGCGTTTCCGGGAGGCGCCCACCGATCACGGGGCGTCGCGCACCGTGCAGTCCGCCAGATGGTCGTTGACCAGGCCGCACGCCTGCATGAGGGCGTACGCCGTCGTCGGGCCCACGAAGCGGATGCCGCGCTTCTTGAGGGCTTTGGAGAGGGCGGTCGACTCGTCCGTGACGGCCGGTACGTCGGAGAGCTTCGTCGGGGCCGGGCGGGCGGCGGGGTCGGGGGCGAAGGACCAGATCAGCTCGTCCAGCTCGCCCGGGGACCAGTCGGCCAGCACGCGCGCGTTGGCGACGGTCGCCCGGATCTTGGCGCCGTTGCGGATGATCCCCGGGTCGGCGAGCAGGCGTTCCTCGTCGGCCTCCGTGAACGTGGCGACCTTGGAGATCTCGAAGTCCGCGAAGGCCGCGCGGAAGCCGGACCGGCGGCGCAGGATGGTGATCCAGGACAGCCCCGACTGGAAGGCCTCCAGGCACAGCCGCTCATAGAGTGCGTCGTCGCCGTGGACCGCCCGGCCCCACTCCTCGTCGTGGTAGGCCACGTAGTCCTCGGTGGACAGCGCCCAGGGGCAGCGCAGGGCGCCGTCAGGTCCGGCCAGCGCGTCGCTCACCGCCCCTCCTCCGGGTGCTTGCGCAGCGAGGTGGTGTGGCTCGCCGCGCGGGCGCCGGCGAGCGCGGCCTCCAGGTCGGCGATCCGGGCGTCCCGCTCGCCGATCTCGGCGCCCAGCCGGCCGAGGGCGTCGTCGACGTCCGCCATGCGGTAGCCGCGCACGGCGACGGGGAAGCGCAGCGCGTCCACGTCACCGCGGTGCACCGGGCGGTCGTACGGCAGCGGATCCCGCAGAAGTTCGGGCTCGGCGTCGGGAAGGGGGCTGCTCTCACCGCCGCCCACCACGGACAGGGTGACCGCGGCGACCACGACGGCGAGCGCGACGACCAGGAACAAGAACATGAACATCGCTGAGGTCCCCACGCTCTGGTGCCGGCGCGGGTCGCGTCGGCGCGAAAGTACTGATGCTGACGAAAGCGGTCTGACGCTGCAAGTGTCAGGCTCCGATCGTGCCATGCGAGTCTGACAGTTAAGGTCGCAGGCGGCTCATCAGCGGCACTTACTGGGAGAGGTCATAGGGGATGCTCAGGCTGGGCAGGCGTGAATTCGACGCGCACGAACCGGTGATCATGGCGATCGTCAACCGGACCCCGGACTCCTTCTACGACCAAGGAGCCACCTTCCGCGACGAGCCCGCCCTCGCGCGCGTGGAGCAGGCGGTGTCCGAGGGCGCCGCCATCATCGACATCGGCGGGGTCAAGGCCGGGCCGGGCGAAGAGGTGACGGCCGAGGAGGAGGCGCGCCGGACGGTCGGCTTCGTCGCCGAGGTACGCCGCCGCTTCCCCGACGTGATCATCAGTGTCGACACCTGGCGGCACGAGGTCGGCGAGGCGGTCTGCGAGGCCGGTGCCGAT
Organism: Streptomyces sp. NPDC005141; assembly: GCF_053599975.1. Lineage (NCBI taxonomy): Bacteria > Bacillati > Actinomycetota > Actinomycetes > Kitasatosporales > Streptomycetaceae > Streptomyces > Streptomyces sp. NPDC005141. Next base: position 9,551 of record NZ_JBSFYW010000037.1, read on the forward strand.
CTGCTCAACGACGCCTGGGGCGGGGTCGATCCGCGACTGGCGGAGGTGGCCGCCCGCTACCGGGTGGGGCTGGTGTGCACGCACGCCGGGGAGTCGGAGCCGCGGACGCGCCCGCACCGGGTCGCGTACGACGACGTGATGGCCGACATCCTGCGGGTGACGCTCGACCTGGCGGAGCGCGCGGTGGCCCTCGGGGTGCCCCGCGAGTCGGTGCTGATCGATCCCGGGCACGACTTCGGGAAGAACACCCGGCACAGCCTGGAGGCGACGCGGCGGCTGGGCGAGATGGTCTCCACGGGGTGGCCGGTTCTCGTCTCCCTCTCGAACAAGGACTTCGTGGGCGAGACGCTCGACAGGCCGGTCAAGGAGCGGGTCGTCGGGACCCTGGCGACGACCGCCGTCTCGGCGTGGCTGGGGGCGCAGGTGTATCGCGTCCACGAGGTCGCGGAGACGCGACAGGTGCTGGACATGGTGACGTCGATCGCCGGCCACAGGCCGCCGGCGGTGGCCCGGCGGGGGCTGGCGTAGCGGACGGGACCGCGCGACGGCACGGGGGCGGTGCGCGGGCCGGCGCGAGGAACGCCTGGCACGTGGACACGCGGCGGAGGGGCCGACCTCTCGGCCCCTCCGCCGCCCGTCAGTCCCTGCTCGGCCCTGCGGCCACTCCCCTGCCGAGGAGAGGCCGGACCGGTCCTAGCGGCCGGCCTCCTTCGACACCAGTGCCACCGCTTCGTCCACCTCGTCGGTCAGGTGGAACAGCATCAGGTCCTTCTCGGACGCCTTGCCCTGGGCGATGAGGGTGTTCTTGAGCCAGTCGACGAGGCCGCCCCAGTACTCCGTGCCGAACAGCACGATGGGGAAGCGGGTGACCTTCTGGGTCTGGACCAGGGTGAGCGCCTCGAAGAGTTCGTCGAGGGTGCCGAGGCCGCCGGGCAGGACCACGAAGCCCTGCGCATACTTCACAAACATCATTTTCCGGACAAAGAAGTACCGGAAGTTCAGGCCGATGTCGACGTACTGGTTCAGCCCCTGCTCGAAGGGGAGCTCGATGCCGAGACCGACGGAGATGCCCTTCGCCTCGCAGGCACCCTTGTTCGCGGCCTCCATGGCGCCCGGCCCACCGCCGGTGATGACGGCCCAGCCGGCCTCCACGAGCGTGCGGCCGAGTTCTACGCCCGTCTCGTACTCCGGCGAGCCCGGCTTGGTCCTGGCCGAGCCGAACACGCTGATGGCAGGCGGCAGTTCGGCCAGGGTGCCGAAGCCCTCGATGAACTCCGACTGGATGCGCAGAACGCGCCAGGGGTCGGTGTGCACCCAGTCCGACGGGGCCCGCTCGTCCAGCAGCCGCTGATCCGTCGTGCTCGCCTGCACCTGATCCCGCCTGCGCAGCACCGGGCCCAGCCGCTGCTCCTCCGGTGGCCGCTTCTTGCCCTCCGGGTTGCCAGTAGCCATGTCCACTCCCTCCGCGTACGGATCTCCCCCGCCCCGGCCGAGGCCGGAGCGGGGGAAGGTCGTTCCGCCCCAGGGTAGATCTCCGCTGGTTACGGCGGGGGGACGTGGGCATGTCCGCCATGAACCGCCAACGGGACGCCTCAGGCGGTGAGCCAGTCGCGCAGCCGCTCCTCACCCGCGAGGATCTTGGACGTTTCCACCCTTTCGTCCCGCTTGTGCGCCAAGTGGGGATTCCCGGGGCCGTAGTTGACCGCCGGAACGCCGAGCCGGCTGAAACGGGAGACGTCCGTCCAGCCGTACTTGGGCTGCGGGGTACCCCCGACCGCCTCGATGAAGGCGGCGGCGGCCGGGTGGGAGAGGCCGGGAAGAGCGGCACCGCTGTGGTCGTCGACGACGAACTCGTCCACGCCGCAGTCGGCGAAGACCTCGCGGACGTGCTCGATCGCCTCCTCCTCGGTGCGGTCGGGCGCGTAGCGGAAATTGACCGTGACGACGCACTCGTCGGGGATGACATTGCCCGCGACACCGCCCGAGATGCCCACCGCGTTCAGGCCCTCGCGGTACTCCAGGCCGTCGATCACCGGGTAGCGCGGCTCGTACGCGGCCAGCGCGGCCAGGATCGGGGAGGCCGCGTGGATCGCGTTCGAGCCCATCCAGCTGCGGGCGGAGTGGGCCCGTTCGCCCCTGGTCTTCAGCAGCACCCGCAGCGTGCCCTGGCAGCCGCCCTCGACCTGCCCGTCCGAGGGCTCCAGGAGGACGGCGAAGTCGCCCTGCAGCCAGTCGGGGTGGGCTTCGGACACATGCTTCAGCCCGTTCAGGTGGGCCGCGACCTCTTCGTTGTCGTAGAAGACGAAGGTGAGGTCCCGGTTGGGTTCGGGGACGGTGGCCGCGATGCGGAGCTGGACCGCGACGCCCGACTTCATGTCGCAGGTGCCGCAGCCCCACAGCACGCCGTCCTCGTCGAGGCGCGAGGGCACGTTGTCCGCGATGGGCACCGTGTCGATGTGGCCGGCGAGGACGACACGCTCGGCACGGCCCAGGTTCGTGCGCGCCACGACGTTGTTGCCGTACCGGTCGACCGTCAGATGCGGCAGGGCGCGCAGGGCGGCCTCCACGGCGTCCGCGAGCGGCTTCTCGTTGCCGCTCTCCGAGGGGAAGTCGACGAGCTGCGCGGTGAGCTCGGCTGCGTCCAGGGTGAGGTCAAGCGGGGTGTCGGCCATGCCGACGACCCTAGCGCGCCCGGCCGAGGGGTCCCGAAAACAGCCGGATGCGGTCGTATCCCCCGGGCGGCACTCCCGTTGTCCACAGCCCCAGGGACCGCCCACAGCGGTCTCCAGTACCTTGTACGCGTGTCAGAGCCGTCCCCCACTCCTGTCCGGCGCCGCGGTCGCCTCCTCCGCTTCGGCGGGGCCGTCGTGGTCCTGCTCGCCCTCGCGGGCTACCTCGGCGTGCAGTACCTCACGGGCGGCACCGGCGCGCCCCGGTGCAAGGTCGTCTCCGGCAAGGGCGACGGCGCGTCGTACGAGTTCACTCCCGAGCAGGCGGTGAACGCGGCGACGATCTCGGCGGTCGGCACCTCCCGCCGGATGCCAGAGCGCGGGGTGGCCATCGCTCTCGCGACGGCTCTCCAGGAATCGGGGCTGCGCAACATCCAGCACGGCGACCGGGACTCCCTCGGCCTGTTCCAGCAGCGGCCCTCTCAGGGCTGGGGCACGAGGAAGCAGATCATGGACCCGACGTACGCGGCGGGCATCTTCTACGAGCACCTGGCCAAGGTGCCCGGCTATTCACGGCTGCCGCTCACCGTCGCCGCGCAGCGCGTGCAGCGCAGCGGCTACCCGCAGGCGTACGCGAAGCACGAGCCGGACGCCACACTGCTCGCCGCCGCCCTGACCGGCCGCGCGGCGGCCACGCTGACCTGCGAGGGGCGCCCGGACGCGACCCCGGCGGGCGGCACGGCCCCGGTGCGGGCCGCGCTCGCACGGGACTTCGGTCGCGATGTGCTCCAGGAGGCGGGCGCCACCGTGGACGCCAAGGGTTCCTCGGCGTCGCCGACAGCCGCCGCCCCGGCCTCGCCGAAGGCCGGCGACCGGACCGTGACGGTGCCCGTGCGCGAGGACTCCACCGCCGGGGCCGGGGTGCTCCGCCGCGGCTGGGAGCTGGCGCACTGGGCCGTGGCCAATTCCTCGGCCCTGCACATCGAGCGGGTGTCGTACGCGGGGCGCGAGTGGACCGCCGGGACCTCGGAGGGCTCGTGGCGCACGGCCGACGCCAAGGGCGGTCCGGCCGGAAAGAAGGCCGCGGCCGAGGTCCGCATCGTCACTGCTCAGTAGTACGGACCCTCACTCGTTGGGGGGACCGGCCTTCGGCGGGCCGGCGACGCGCGGCTTGGGCGTACTCGCTCCCGCGTCCCGGAAATCCCTTGCGAACAAAGGGCCACGAGGATTCGACGGTATGCGGCGGGGTATCGTTTGCCCGTTTTTATCCACAATCGATAATGCGACGCATTGCCAACTCTTTGCGTCGGGCCACCGCAACCTTCGCGGACTTCGAGCGGTAGTCACTGCGTCCGAGCCCGGAACGATCACCGCAGACGCTCGGCGGACGGTGACGCGGTCGGTCGGCAGCCAGCCGGTCAAACCGGGCACGGTCGGACACCTCCCCGTTCTCTCCCGCCATAAGGAGCAACATGTCCCTCCCCCTGACCCGCCGGATCGCCCGTGTCGTGCTGCTCGTCGCAGCCGGAGCGGCGCCCGTGGTCGGTGCGGCCGGCTCCGCCTGCGCGGCCGAACTGCCGGCCGCCCCCAGCCTCGGCGGGCTGACCGCCCTGGACGGGGCGAACGTCGGCAACACCGTCGACGGAGCGGCGCAGAACGTCACCGGGATCGCCGGCAAGTCCGGCGGCGACGCGGTCAAGAAGTCCGTGCCGGCCGCCGGCAAGACCGGTGGGAAGGTCGCCAAGAAGGCGACGCCGGCCGCGCGGAAGGCGGCCAGGAAGGCGGCCGGGCAGGCCGGTGGCCTCCTCGGTGACACCGCGAAGACCGCGACCGGCGGCGGCCTGCCGACGGGCACCGTGCCCCAGGGCGGGCTGCCTACGCAACAGCTGCCGCTGAAGGGCCTGCCGCTGGGCTAGGCACTGCCGTCGCGCCGACGCCCCGGACGCGGGGCGTCGGCAGACGCGTGCGGCGACGGGGGTCCGGGGAACTCGCTTCCCGGACCCCCGTTTCGCTCGGCAGCCCTAAGCCGACGGCGCCTGCCGGAGGCGTTCGACCGCCGCCGCGACGCGCTCGTCCGAGGCGGTGAGGGCCACGCGGACGAACTTCTCTCCCGCCTCGCCGTAGAAGTCACCGGGGGCCACCAGGATGCCCAGGTCGGCCAGGTGGGCCACCGTGGACCAGCAGGACTCGTCCCGGGTGGCCCAGAGGTAGAGGCTCGCCTCGCTGTGCTCGATACGGAAACCGTGGTCCAGCAGGGCGTCGCGCAGCGCGGCGCGGCGGGCGGCGTAACGGTCGCGCTGTTCGCGGACGTGCGTGTCGTCCGAGAGGGCGGCGACCACGGCGGCCTGGGTCGGCGCGGAGGTCATCATGCCGCCGTGCTTGCGGATCGCGAGGAGCTCACCGAGGACGGCGGGGTCGCCCGCGAGGAACGCGGCGCGGTAGCCGGCCAGGTTCGAGCGCTTGGAGAGCGAGTGGACCGAGACGATCCCCTCGTAGGAGCCGCCGCACACGTCCGGGTGCAGTACCGAGACCGGGTCGGCCTCCCAGCCCAGCTCGATGTAGCACTCGTCGGAGAAGACGAGGATGCCGTGCTCGCGGGCCCAGGCGACGATCCGGGTGAGGTCCGCGGCGGACAGGACCTTGCCGGTCGGGTTGGACGGGGAGTTCAGCCACAGCAGCTTCAGGCCCGTCGGGTCCAGCTCCGTCGGGTCGTCGTAGACCACGTGGTCCGCCCGCGCGAGGCGCGCGCCGACCTCGTACGTCGGGTACGCGAGGCGCGGGTACGCGACCTTGTCGCCGGGGCCGAGGCCGAGCTGGGTCGGCAGCCAGGCGACCAGTTCCTTGGAGCCGACGATCGGCAGGACGTGGCGGTGGGTGATGTCCCGTGCGCCGAGCCGTCGCTCCACCCAGCCCGTGAGCGCGTCCCGCAGCTCGGGCGTGCCCCACACCGTGGGATAGCCGGGCGAGTCCGCGGCCGCGACCAGAGCCTTCTGGATCAGCTCGGGCACCGGGTCGACCGGGGTGCCGACGGACAGGTCGACGATGCCGCCCGGGTGAGCGGCGGCGGTCGCCTTGCAGGGCTCCAGCTTGTCCCAGGGGAAGGTGGGAAGCCGGTCGGAGACTCCGGACACGGGATCGGGCTCACTTTCTCGTACGTACGGCCCGTACAGGCGGTCACGGGCTGCTGCACGGATGCCGCACGGGCTGACACGGCAAAACGCCTCGGCCCCGTAAGGCGATCGGAGCGATCAGGCCCTACGGGACCGAGGCGGCGCTCCCCCAGCCACCGCCGGGAGCGGCCCCAGCGGACCGCTTACTGGTTCTGCGGCGGGAGCGCTGCGATGAAGGGGTGGTCGCGCTCGATCAGACCGAGCTTGCTGGCACCGCCGGGCGAGCCGAGCTCGTCGAAGAACTCGACGTTCGCCTTGTAGTAGTCCTTCCACTCTTCCGGAGTGTCGTCTTCGTAGAAGATCGCCTCGACCGGGCACACCGGCTCACAGGCTCCGCAGTCGACGCATTCGTCCGGGTGGATGTACAAGGACCGGGAGCCCTCGTAGATGCAGTCGACCGGGCACTCCTCGATGCACGCCTTGTCCTTGACGTCGACACAAGGCTGCGCGATGACGTAGGTCACGCTGTCGTTCCTCCTCGAATGGGCGCTGGCGGGCCTCTGCAGGCTCCGCCGCCTGGCGCGCGGGAGCGCGGCGTCGTCGATGCCCGCCCCTAGTATCTCCGTTCTTGGGCACGATCCGAACAGGAGGGGTGAACTGACCTGTGGAAATCTCTGCTTCCGGCCGCCTGGAGGTCCGGATCACCGCTGCTGACGTGGGAAAACGTGTCTCCGTACGACGCATGATCGACGACGGAGACACGGGAGGGAAGTTCACCGACACGGTCGGAGTTCTCACATCATGGGACGACGGTGTGCTGCTGATCACACGGCGGACCGGCGAGCGGGTCAGGATCGCGGAATCCTCGCTGGTCGCGGGCAAGGTCGTGCCGTCCGCCCCGGCTCGGCGGCGCGGGCCCGCGGCCTCGTACGAGGAGCTGGCGCGGGTCGCCGCGCGGGCCTGGCGGCCGGTGGAGAGCGAGCGGCTCGGCTCGTGGGAGCTGCGGGCGGCGGGCGGGTTCACCCGGCGCGCCAACTCCGTGCTGCCGCTGGGCGACCCCGGCGTGCCGCTCGACCAGGCACTGGCACACGTGCGGGACTGGTACGCGGCCCGCGGCCTGCCCGCATACGTCCAGACCGCGACCGGCGCCGAGAACACGCAGGAGCTGCTGTGCGCGGAGCTGGAGGCGCGTGACTGGACGCGTGAGGTGACGGCCGAACTGTGGACCGGGGCGCTCGCGCCGATCGGGGACCGGGAGGCGCCCGGGGTCCTGCTCTCCCGCACGGCCGACGAGGCGTGGCTCGGCCGCTACCAGCGCAAGGGCCTGAGCGACGTGGCCCTGAAGGTGCTGGGCAGCGGCCCCTCGGTGTGGTTCGCGACGGTGCCCGGCGCCGAGGGCGCGGCGCCGGCCGCGATCGGACGGTGCGTGGTGGACGGCCGCTGGGCCGGTTTCGCCGCTGTCGAGGTCGACCCGGCGTTCCGTCGCAAGGGCCTGGCCACCGCCGTCATGGCCGCGCTGGCCCGCCGCGCCCTGGACGAGGGCGCCTCGGCGGCCTGGCTCCAGGTGGAGGCGGACAACGCCGGGGCACGGGAGCTGTACGGCCGGATGGGATTCGGGGCGCATCACGCGTATCACCACTACCGCTCGGCGCAGTCGCAACAGGTACCCGGCGACGACCGCTATCGATCGACGTGACGGGGCACGAGCCAGCTATGCGTCCCCCTGAGCCACCGGACCCGGAGCGAGCCGACGAGGTACGGCGGCGGTTCGCCGACGAGGCACGGGCCGAGCGGCCCGATCTGGCGATGCTGTGCCTGCTGGTGGGCGCCGCGGCGGACGGGACGCTGGACGAGGCGGGGATGGACGCGGCGCAGATCGAGCTGGACGGGCTGGCGGGCCGGCTGCCCTTCCGTCCGGGCGACCCCCGCTCCTGGGCGAGCGCCCTCTCCGAACTGCTCGGCGGGCGCTGCGGATACCGGGGGTCACCGGGTGACTACCAGCGGCTGGAGTCCTCCCTGCTGCACGCGGTGCTGCGACGGCGGCGCGGGCTGCCCATCCTGCTCTCGGTGGTGTGGATGGAGGTCGCGCGACGGGCCGGCGCGCCGGTCTACGGGGTCGCGCTGCCCGGTCACTTCGTGGTGGGCTTCGGACCGCCCGGGGAGCAGGTGCTCGCCGATCCCTTCGACGGCGGGCGCGTCCTGACGGGCTCCGACGCCGAGCTGCTCGTCGCCGGCGCGACCGGCGCCCCGCTCGACCCGTCGATGCTCTCCCCCGCCGACCCGCTCGACGTTGTCCTGCGCGTCCTGAACAACATCCGCGCCTGGGCCGCCGCCCGGCCCGAACGCTCCGACGTGGCCCTGTGGTCGGTGGAACTGTCCCTCCAACTGCCCTCGCACCCGGCACGGCTGCGCTACGACCGCGCCCAACTCCTCGTCCAGCGCGGAGACTTCCTGACCGGAGCCGCCGAACTCGACGCGTACGCGGACGTGGTGGCGTCGGTCGACGAACCGGCCGCCGACCGCGTACGCCGACAGGCCCACGCGGCACGGGCGATGCTCAACTGAGGTGGGTCCGCCGGGCTCCGCCCGTGCCCGGCCCGGAACCGCGCCGGGAGCCCGCAGATCCCCTCACAGCCACCCCTTCTCCCGCGCGATCCGTACCGCCTCCGCCCGGTTGCGGACCGCCAGTTTCTGGATGGCTGTGGAGAGGTAGTTGCGGACCGTGCCCTGGGAGAGGTGGAGGGCGGTGGCCAGTTCGGCGTTGGTGGAGCCGTCGGCGGCGGCACGGAGGATCTCGCGCTCGCGGTCGGTGAGCGGGTTGGCGCCCCCGGCCAGCGCGGCCGCGGCCAGCGTCGGGTCGATCACGCGCTCGCCCGCCAGTACCTTGCGTACCGCCTGGGCGAGTTGGGCCGCCGGGGCGTCCTTGACCAGGAAGGCGTCGGCGCCGGACTCCATGGCGCTGCGCAGATAGCCGGGGCGGCCGAAGGTCGTGAGGACGATCAGCTTGAGGGAGGGGAACTCCTTGTGGAGTTCGGCCGCGGCCTCTATGCCCGTCATGCCCGGCATCTCGATGTCGAGGAGCGCCACGTCCACGTCATGGGCGCGGGCCGCCGCCAGTACCTCGTCGCCGCGGGCCACTTGGACGACCACCTCGATGTCCGGCTCCAGTCCCAGCAGGGCGGCCAGCGCCTCGCGGACCATCGACTGGTCCTCGGCGAGCAGGACCTTGATCGTGCGGCTCATGCACCGGATCCTACGGGGTCGTCCGCCGCGCCCACACGGGCTCTGCCGCCTGCGAGCGGCACCCGTGCGACCAGCCGGAATCCGTGCCGGACGCGGCCCGCCTCCAGCGATCCGCCCGCCTTCTCCAGGCGTTCGGTCAGTCCCGTCAGTCCGTTGCCGGGGGCGGCGCCGGAGGAGCCTCCCGAGCCGTCGTCCTCCACCGACAGTTCGAGCACGGGGCCGTCCAGTGTCTGGCGCCGGGCGAGTTCCACCGCGCAGCGCCGGGCGCCGCTGTGCCGTACGACGTTGGTGATCGCCTCGCGCAGCGCCCAGGCCAGCGCGGACTCGCTCTCCTCGGGGACACCCTGGACGTCGGGTTCGGCCGGCAGGTCGGCGATGACGCCCGCCGCGGTCAAGGCGACCTGAGCGCCCGCGAGTTCACCGGCCAGCCGGGGCCGCCGGTAGCCCGTGACGGCCTCCCGTACGTCGACCAGGGCCTGGCGGCTCACCTGCTCGATGTCGGCGACCTGCTGGGCCGCCTTGTCGGGATGGTCCGGGAGCATCCGCCCGGCCAGCTCGCTCTTCAGGGTGATCAGCGAGAGCGAGTGGCCGAGCAGGTCGTGCAGGTCCCTGGCGAGCCGCAGGCGCTCCTCGTTCGCGGCGAGCTGGGCGACGGTGGCCCGTGCCTTGCGCAGCTCCACCGTCGTACGGACCAGCTGCCGTACGCCGGTCATCGCGAAGCCGATCAGGACGACGAGCAGGATCAGGTTGCGTGCGTCCCGCTCGCCGCCGTGCAGGCCGACGAGCAGCATCACGACGGCGGTCAGCGGGATGGTCCAGTACGACACCCGCAGCGGGAACGTCGTACCGCAGGCGACCGAGACGTACACGAACAGGCCGAGCCAGGGCGGTCCGAGCGTCAGGCACAGCACGACGGCGAGCGCGCCGAGGGCCAGGACGAGGGAGGAGACGGCCAGCGTGCCCGCGAAGGCCCTGCCCATGTTCCGGAAGACCAGCGTCAGATAGATCGCGACGAAGGCCGCGAGGCCGATCCAGCCGGCCGCGGTGGCCGCGGGCGTGTGGTTGCCGGAGGCGAGGTCGTGCACCGGCGAGCTGAGGAACACCAGCCAGATGACGATCCACGCCGACTTGCGCAGGGCCTCACGGATGTTGCGGGGGGACTCTCCCATCCGCACCAGCCGGTCCGTGCGGGCCTCGTCGGGCAGCGTGTCTTCCGTCATGGCGCTCACGCCTTCAGCGTGTCCTTCCGGTACAGCCAGGCCGCGCCGCCCGCGAAGAGGGCGAAGGAGACGGCGAGGATGGCGATGTCCTTCGCATGCGGGGCGTCGCCCAGTTCGATGGCCTGCCCCAGGGCAGCGTACGCGTGCGTGGGCAGCCACTTCGCGATGTTCTGCAGCCAGCCGGGGAAGGTCGTCGTCGGCATCCACAGGCCGCCGAGCATCGACAGGCCGAAGTAGACGATCATCGTGATCGGACGGACCGCGTCACCGCTGGCCAGATAGCCGATGGCGACGCCGAGCGCGGCGAAGACCAGGCTGCCGGCCCAGATCACGCCGGTGAGCGCGAGCCACTGCCAGGCGTCCAGACGTACGTCCTTCAACGCCGCGGCGACCACGAAGACGATCACGATCGAGGGCAGGCTGATCACGGCGGCGCCGGCCGTCTTGGCGAACACATAGCCGCGGCCGGGCAGCGTGGTGAGCCTCAACTGCCGTACCCAGCCGCTCTCCCGCTCCTTCGCGATGCGTTCACTGTTGCCCATGAGGACGGCGGTCAGAGCGCCGAAGGAGGCCATGGAGACCATGAAGAAGGTCGGCAGGGTGAGCCCGGTGCCGTCCACCTCGGTGGTGCTGTCGGCGCCGCCCGCGATCAGCAGGAACAGGGCCGAGGGGTAGATCACCGAGAAGAACAGGAACTTCCGGTTGCGCAGGGCGCGGGTGATCTCCAGCTTGATGAGACTGTTCACTTGGACGTGGCCTCCTCGGCGGCGGTGCGGGTGCCCTCTTCGGCGGCGGTGCGAGTGGCCTCTTCGGCCGCCATCAAAGTGGCCTCTTCGGCGGCGGTGATGGCGACGAAGGCCTGCTCGAGACCGAGCCCGGCGACTTCGAGGTTGCGCGGGTAGACGCCGAGCCCGTACAGCGCGTGGACGGTCGCGTCCGCGTCGGAGGACTGGATGCGGACGGTCTGCCCGGACACGTCGATCGCCGTGAGGAAGGGCAGTGCCCGCAGCGGGGCCTCGTCGATCGTGCCCTCCAGGTCGAAGGCGACGCGGCGGGCGCCGGCCCTGGCCTTGATCTCGGCGGCGGTGCCGTCGGCCAGCAGCCGCCCCCGGTGCAGAACGAGCACCCGGTCCGCTATCGCGTCGGCCTCTTCCAGATAGTGCGTGGCGAACAGGACCGTGCGGCCCTGGTCGGCCTGCTCGCGCATGGTGGCCCAGAAGGCCTGCCGGGCGGAGACGTCCATGCCGGTGGTGGGTTCGTCCAGGACGATCAGGTCGCTGTCGCCGGCCGTGGCGAGGGCGAACCGGACGCGCTGTGCCTGGCCGCCCGAGAGCTTGTCGACCTTGCGGTCGGCGATCTGGGTGATGCCGGCGCGGGCGAGGACGTCGGTGGCGCGGTACGGCCTCGGGTGCAGATCGCAGGCGAGCTTCACGAGTTCGGCGACGGTGACCTCGTCCATCAGCCCGCCGCTCTGGAGCATGGCGCCCACCCGGCCGGCGACGATCGCCTCGCGCGGGCCGGTGCCGAACACCCGGACCGTCCCGCTGTCGGCGTTCTTGAGGCCGAGCAGCAGGTCCAGCGTGGTCGACTTGCCCGCGCCGTTGGGGCCCAGGAGAGCGACGGTCTCGCCCGGATGGAGTTCGAGCGTCAGCCCGTCCACGGCCCGGACGTTCCCGTAGGCCTTGGTCACCGATTCGAACCCGACCACCGGTGTGGTGGTGGTCGCCGCAGTCGTTGTCATGTGATCCATCGTGGCGGCGAAGGGGGTGCCCGCGGCAGTGCGCCGTGTCCTCGGTCGCGGATGACAGATGTCATGTCGGCGGCGCGCGCCCGTGCCCCGTGGCGGCACCGCGGTACGGCAAGAGGGCACCCGGCCGGTGAGAACCTGGCCGGGTGCCCTCGACGCGCGCGGTGCGCCCGCTAGTTGGGGTTGGTGGGGATGGTCACGTCGCGATCCGCGGTCGTCTTCCCGGCGAGCGCCCGGCCGACGGCCGAGGCCACGTCCTGCGGACTCACGGCCTTCTTGCTGCCGTCGCCCTTGGTGATCGTCACACCGTCGAAGGCGTGGCCGTACAGCCCCTGGAGCACCTTCAGGTCGTAGTGCTCGACGAGCTTGCCCTGGACCGGCCGGACGCTCAGGAACTTCCAGATGGACTTCTGCGGGCTGAAGGGGATGAAGTGGGTGGCGTCCGTGCGGATGGTGATGTTCGCCGACATGGCGGCCGTCGCGAACGTCGACATCTTCCGGTCCACCTCCGCCTTGGTGACCGTGGGCTCGCGGGTCGTGGTGGCGACCTTCACCGGAGTGGTCGCGTCGGTCTCGACCTGGGCGAGGTAGGCGTCCTTGACGGCCTGGGTCGAGGCCGCGACGTCGATGCCCTTGCCCGCCTTGCCGTAGACGGCGACGGCCTTGCCCGGCTTGAACTGGATCGTGCCGTCGCTCGCCGAACCGGAGCCGCTCGCGGCGCGCTCCAGGGCCGCCTGGAGTTTCTCCTCGTCGACCGGCATCACGGGCGCGACCACGCGCTCCTGGCCGAACAGCGAGCCGATCACCGAGACCGGGTTGTAGTCGCTGCCTGCCGCGGCGCGGACGGTGGCCTGACTGTCCAGCTGGAGTCCGGCCTGGTCGGGCTTGAGCTGGACCGTGTCGCCGTCGACGGACAGCGTGAGGGCCTTGTTCGTACGGTTGCCGAAGGCGTCGTCGAGCTTCTTGACGGCGTCGTCGCGGGTGCCGCCGCCGATGTCGACGCCGAGCACGGTGGTGCCCTTGGGCACGTCCGAGTGGTTCATGAGCAGGCCCGCGCCGTAGGCGCCGCCGACGAGGACCACGGCGAGGACGCCGAGGAGCGCCGGCTTGTTGCGGCCCTTTTTCTTCTTCGCCTGCCTCGACGAGGCGGGCGCAGGCTGGACCGGCTCGGGCAGCTTCGGCGGGGTGTGGGACCTGGGTCCGTCGTTGCGCGCCCCCGCGTCGAACGAGAAGTTCTGGCTGGGCGTCACGACGGGGATGCCGCTGGTCAGGGTGTGCCCGGAGACGTTGTCCGCGGGGGCACCGTAGCCACCGGGTCCCGGATCGGGCGCCGGCTTCTGCGGGGTGAGGATCGCGGTGTCGTCGCTGAGACCGCCGCTCAGACCGCCGTGCGAGCCCGTGCCGGCGCCGGGATAGCCCGCGTTCGGGTTGCCGGAGCCGGAGCCCGGCGCCGCGGCCAGGCTGCCTGGAGCCGCGCCGGGACCGGCCGGAGGCGCCATCGGACCGTTACCGGTGGCGGGACCGCCGGTCGGACCGGCGGGGCCGCCCCGGCCGCCCTCGGAGAAGTACGGGAGGTCGTCGCGGCGCGGTTCGCCGGTTCCGCCGGACGAACCTATGGCCGGGAAGGAGCCGGTGTCGCGCAGCGCCCCGGAGACGTCGAAGGAGCCCGTGCCGCCACCGTGGCCGGGTGCCACGGGTCCGGCGCCGGTGGCACCGGGGAGCCCGGCACCGTTCGTACCGCCGGGCCGGACGCCACCGGTGATGCCCAGCGGGCCGGCGCCGTTGGACGGCGCCGGACGTCCCGCGCCGGGTGTCCCCGCGGGACCCGTGGCGTTCGACGCGCCCGAGGGAGCCGGGGAAGCCGAACCGCCCGGCAGGCCCGCCCCGTTGGTCGACCCGCCTCCCGGCCCGCTCTTGGGCGCGCCGGACTTGCGCGGCGCGAACCAGTCGCTCGTCTTCTCCTCGGCCGGACCGGGCTGGTCCACGGGCGCGGGCGCCGGTGCGGACGGGGCCGGGGTGGTGGCCGTCGTGGCGGAGGTGCCCGCGGGCGAACCGCCGCCGCGCGGCGCCTGCGCGCCCGTGTTCGCGCCGTCGCCGCCCGCGGAAGGCGCGTCGGTGTCGGCGACGGGTGTACGGACGACCACGGGCGGGATGGGCCGCGATCCAGGGATGTTGATCCGGATCCGTGTCGTCAGTGTGGTCTCGGTCTTGCGCTCCTCCGGCGGCTTGCCGGTGGCCGAACGGCCCGCGTCGGCGCCGCCTTCGGAGGCCTTGGGGGTCCCGTACGGCGGCGTCCCCGACGGGTACGCGGCTCCACCGCGCCCGTTGGGCCCGGAGGACGAACTGTCAGTTTCACGACTCAAGGCAGGTTCTCCCGGTTGGCTCCGCCGCCCGTTTACTCGACCTCATCTCGGGCAGCTCGGCGGCGCGCACCACCATACTGGCCATGTCCGGCCCGCAAACCTCGCCCGCGAAGGAATCTCGCACCGGACCCGCACCCGACCGATACGGCGAAGTGGTACGTCACTTGCCAAGTCGGGCACCGGAGGCGCCCGGTTGCCGCCCCTGGCCGAGCGTGGCGCACATCACAGCCACGGCCATGCCTCCGAGCAGGAAGAGGTACGAAACAACTCCCGCGCCGAAGAGGAAGTCCCCTTCCGGGCGACTGGTGGTGAGCAGGACGACGGCGATGATCCAGCCGGCCACGGGGGCGACGGCCCCGGCCCGGGATGCGGTGGCCCGCGCGCCGCCCAGGAAGAGTCCGGCGGCGCCCGCCAGCGCGAGCAGCAGCCCGAGGGGGAACCAGCCGGACTGCACCAGCGCCCCGGCGACTCCCACCACGGCGCCGAGCAGGAAGAGTCCCAGGTAGGCGGCGATCCGCCCGCCCGAGGGCCGTGTCAGTGGCTGGGCGAGCGCACTTCCGCCGCCGCGCTGTCCGTTCGCACTCATCACAGAACCGTCCCTCGCCGATTGGTCGTCTTCCCCGCGTCCGTCACCGGCCGGCCCTCTCGATGCCCCGGATGCCTTCGAACAGGTCCGTCTCCCGCGTCGCGGGGCGCGGGGCGTCGGCCAACTCGTAGTACTCGGTGGTGAAGAGCGGCTGCGCCAGCTCGTTCGAGAGGACGAACCAGGGGCCGTCCACGGTGATCTGGGTGGCGTGCGCCCGCATCGCCGCGGCCTTGGCGGCGGCGTACGCGGTTCCGTCGACCTCGGTGGTGATCGTCGCCTCGTCGGCCACGCCCGGTACGTCGTCGACGGCGGCCACCTGGTCGAACGGCAGCTGCGGGAGTGCCTCACGCAGACGCGCGAACGCCTCCTCGGCGACCGGGCGCGGCACCCGGTTCCAGTAGGTCTTGGTGATCCGCCACGCGTCGCCGAGGTCCTGGCGGTGGGTGGGATCCGCGGCGAGTTCGGCGGCGCGCAGGGCCACACGGTGGGCCTGGATGTGGTCCGGGTGCCCATAACCCCCGTTGGGGTCATAGGTGACGAGCACCTGGGGCCGTACCTCGCGGATCACCTCGACCAGACAGTCGGCTGCCTCGTCGAGGTCCGCGGACCAGAAGGCACCCGGGCGGTGGTTCTGCTCGACGCCCATCATCCCGGAGTCGCGGAACCGCCCGGCTCCGCCCAGGAAGCGGTGGTCGGCGACGCCCAGTTCCTTCATGGCGGCGCTCAGCTCACCGGTCCGGTACGGGCCGAGTCCACCCTCGCGATCGGGGGCGAGATGGGCGAGTTCGGGCGGAATGACCTCACCCTCCTCGCCCAGGGTGCAGGTCACCAGCGTCACATGGGCGCCCTCAGCCGCATATCTGGCCATGGTCGCGCCATTGTTGATCGACTCGTCGTCCGGATGCGCGTGCACCAGGAGCAGACGACGGTCGGGCAGTTCCGTCATGGAACCCACCCTACGAGGCGCCCGCCCCGCCGCCGGTCCGGGCGGCGATCAGAACTTGATGCTGCCGATCATCCCCGCGATGTTCGTGGTCAGCTCGCTGATCGTGGGTGCGACCGTCGAGGAGGCGAGATAGAAGCCGAGCAGCATGCATACGACCGCGTGCCCGCCTTTCAGTCCTGACTTCTTGATCAGAAGAAAGACGATGATCGCCAGCAGCACCACCGCCGAAATCGAGAGTGCCACGGCGGCTCACCTCCAAAGGTCCCAGGGACTTGGGGTCCGGTACGGGGCCGGACATGGGCGGTCGGTAAATCCATACAGCAGCCAGCAGGTTCTTACCCACGCAGCGCTAGTGATCATAACTATCCGTACGCGCGCATCGATCGGCGCACGGCCGCACAAGGGGGCGCATGGCCAATATGGTCGGGGGATGACGAACGAGCCTCTCTCCTTCCCGCGCCGGTACGCCCGCACGCAGCGGTTCACCTCCGGCGCGCCGCGCGCGTTCACCGTGTCCCCCGACGGTTCCCGCGTGGTGTTCCTGCGGTCCCCCTCCGGTACGGAGCGGGCGAATCAGCTGTGGGTCCTCGATGTCACGGAGGGCCGGGAGCGGGTCGCGGCCGACCCCGCGGCGCTGCTCGGCGGCGCCGGCGAGCAACTCTCCCCGGAGGAGCGGGCGCGCCGCGAGCGCAGCCGCGAGGGCGGCGCGGGGATCGTCGGATATGCCACGGACACAGCCGCCGAGTTGGCCTCTTTCGCCTTGTCAGGGCGGCTCTTCACGGCGGAGCTGCGGGCCGGCACGGCGCGTGAACTCCAGGTCCCCGGACCGGTGATCGACCCTCGACCCTCCCCCGACGGCCGGCTCGTGGCGTACGTCGCCGGGGGCGCGCTGAGGGTCGTCGGGGCCGAGGGCGAGGACGACAGGGTGCTCGCGGAACCGGAGCCCACGGCGGAGCCGGGGTCGGTTTCCTATGGATTGGCCGAGTTCATCGCGGCCGAGGAGATGGGGCGTTCGCGCGGTTTCTGGTGGTCGCCGGAGGGGGACCGGCTGCTCGTCGCACGGGTCGACGACACGCCCGTACAGCGCTGGTGGATCTCCGATCCGGCCCACCCGGAAGCCGATCCGCAGCGGGTCGCCTACCCGGTGGCGGGCAGCGCCAACGCGGAGGTGCGGCTCTTCGTGATCGGGCTCGACGGGGTGCGCACGGAGGTCTCCTGGGACCGGGCGCGTTACCCGTATCTGGCGCATGTGCACTGGTCAGCGGCAGGTGCTCCGCTGCTTCTGGTGCAGGCGCGGGACCAGCGCAGCCAACTGTTCCTGGCCGTGGACCCGGATTCCGGGGCGACCCGGATGGTGCACGCCGATGAAGATCCAACTTGGCTGGATCTTTTCCCCGGAGTGCCCTGCTGGAGCCCCGGCGGACAGCTCGTGCGGATCGCCGACGAGGGCGGCGCTCGCGTCCTGGCGTTCGGTGAACGCCCGCTGACCGGCGCCCAGTTGCACGTCCGGGCGGTGCTCGACGTGTCGGCCGACGACGTGCTGGTCGCGGCCTCGGCGGGCGAGGCCGCGACCGCGCCGGAGACCGGCGAGGTGCACGTGTACCGCGTGAACGAACTCGGGCTGGAGCGCCTGTCGCAGGAGCCCGGCGTGCACTCGGCGGTGCGCGCCGGGGGCGTGACCGTGCTCGTGTCGTCCGTGCTCGACCGGCCGGGCGCCCAGGTGCAGGTGCTGCGCAAGGGCGACCGGAAGGAGACGGGAGTCCCCCCGGCCGGAGACTGGGGAAAGACGGCGACCATCGCCTCGTACGCCGAACATCCTGGTTTGTCCCCGCGCGTTACGCTCACACAGGGGGGCGCACAGAAAATCCCATGCGCCGTGCTTATGCCTACTGACTACGACGGTGACACTCCCCTACCGGTCCTGCTGGACCCCTACGGCGGCCCGCACGGCCCCCGGGTGCTGGCCGCGCACAACGCGCACCTCACCTCGCAGTGGTTCGCCGACCAGGGCTTCGCGGTGGTCGTCGCCGACGGCCGGGGCACCCCGGGCCGCTCCCCCGCCTGGGAGAAGGCGATCCGCGACGACCTCACGCTCTCCCTCGACGACCAGATCGAGGCTCTGCACGGTCTCGCGGAGCGGTTCCCGCTCGACCTGTCCCGGGTCGCGATCCGCGGCTGGTCGTACGGCGGGTGGCTCGCGGGACTCGCCGTGCTGCGCCGCCCCGACGTCTTCCACGCGGGTATCGCGGGCGCCCCGGTCGCCGACTGGCGGCTGTACGACACCCACTACACGGAGCGGTACCTGGGCGATCCCGCCGCGAGCCCCGCGACGTACGCGAAGAGTTCGCTGGTCACCGACGAGGGACTGTCCGCGCCCGCCGGGCCGCACCGGCCACTGATGATCGTGCACGGCCTCGCGGACGACAACGTGGTGGTGGCGCACGCCCTGCGGCTGTCCTCGGCGCTGCTGGCCGCCGGCCGCCCGCACGAGGTGCTGCCGCTGTCGGGCGTCACGCACATGACCCCGCAGGAACAGGTGGCCGAGAACCTGCTCCTGCTTCAGGTGGACTTCCTGCGGCGCTCTCTCGGTCCGGCCTGAGCCGCAGCAATACGCAGAACACCGCAACCATCGATTGACCAACCACGACGAAGCGCCGGCCGACTCCGCGAGAGCGGCGCCGGTTCAGGCGCGGAGAACAGCAACGAGCCGGGGTGACATGGCGCACCCCGGCTCGTTTACGGCACCCGCACGGCCGTACGGTGTTCACCTTGGCGTGTCCGTATATCGGTACCGCTTCCGCCAAGTTGCCTGCGTGTTAACGAAGTTCGCTCACATTTGTGGTGCTATGCCACCCCGTCGGAGGGCTCCTCCGGGGGTACGACCTGCTTCTCCTCCGCGAAGTGACAGGCCGAGTCGTGGGCGGTCGGACCCTCCGCGAGCCGGAACTCGGCCGGCACCGCGAGCAGCGGCACCTCCAGCGTGCAGCGCTCCTGCGCCTTCCAGCAGCGGGTGCGGAACCGGCAGCCGGACGGCACGTTCGCCGGCGAGGGCACGTCCCCGGCGAGGATGATCCGCTCCCGGTGCTCGCGGGCCTCCGGGTCCGGCACGGGCACGGCGGACAGCAGCGCCTGGGTGTAGGGGTGCGTCGGATGGTCGTAGATCTCGACGTCCCTGCCGGTCTCCACGATCCGCCCGAGGTACATGACGCCGACCCGGTCGGAGATGTGCCGCACGATCGACAGGTCGTGCGCGATGAACACGTAACTGAGATTGAACTCGGCCTGGAGCCTGTCCAGCAGGTTGATGACCTGCGCCTGCACGGAGACGTCGAGCGCGGAGACCGGCTCGTCGGCGACGATGATCTCGGGCCGCAGCGCGAGACCCCGCGCGATGCCGATGCGCTGGCGCTGACCGCCGGAGAACTGGTGCGGATAGCGGTTGATGTACTCGGGGTTGAGCCCGACCACGTCCAGCAGGTCCTGGACCCTGCGCCGCCGGTCGCCCTTGGGCGCGACCTCGGGATGGATGTCGTACGGCTCCCCGATGATGTCGCCGACGGTCATCCGGGGGTTGAGCGAGGTGTACGGGTCCTGGAAGACCATCTGGATGTTGCGGCGTACGGCCTTCAGCGCCTTGCCGGACAGCCGGGTGATGTCCTCGCCCTTGTACTTGATCGTCCCCTCGGTCGGCTTCTCGAGGTTGACCAGCATCTTGGCGACCGTCGACTTGCCGCAGCCGGACTCGCCGACGATGCCGAGGGTCTCGCCGTGGTCGAGGTGGAAGTCGACGCCGTCGACGGCCTTGACGGCGCCGACCTGTTTCTTGAAGAGGATTCCCTGGGTGAGCGGGTAGTGCTTGACCAGTCCGCTGACCTCGAGCAGGGGTTCAGTGGCTGCTTGTGTCATCGAGGCACTCCCTCCAGAAGAAGCAGGCGCTCCCGCGGTCCGCGTCGACCTCCGCGAGCGGCGGCACCTCGGTGCGGCAGATGTCCTGGGCCATCGGGCAGCGCGGGTTGAAGGCGCAGCCCGGCGGGATGTGCATCAGGTTGGGCGGCAGTCCCTTGATGGCGTACAGCTCCTGGCCCTTCTGGTCGAGCCGGGGGATCGAGTCCAGCAGCCCCCTCGTGTAGGGGTGGGCGGGCGCCTTGTAGATGTCGTGGACCGGCGCCGACTCGACGATCCGGCCCGCGTACATCACCGCGATCCGGTCGGCGACGTCGGCGACCACGCCGAGGTCGTGGGTGATGAGGATGAGCCCCATGTTGAGTTCGCGCTGGAGCTCGGCGAGCAGGTCCATCACCTGGGCCTGCACGGTGACGTCGAGCGCGGTGGTCGGTTCGTCGGCGATGATCAGGGCGGGTTCCAGGGCCAGCGCCATGGCGATCATGATGCGCTGGCGCATACCGCCGGAGAACTGGTGCGGATAGTCGCGCACGCGTTCGGCGGCGCCCGGAATGCGCACCCGCTCCATCAGCTCGATCGCCTTGCGGCGGGCCTCCTTGCGTGACATCCCGCGATGCACGGTGAACATCTCGCCCAGCTGGTCACCGACGCTGATCACCGGATTCAGGGAGGACAGCGCGTCCTGGAAGATCATCGCCATCTCGGCGCCCCGCACCTTGCGCCGCTCCTCCTCCTTGAACTTCAGCAGGTCCCGGCCCTTGAAGAGGATCTCGCCGCCGGTGATCTTCCCGGGGGGCATGTCGAGAATGCCCATCACGGCCTGGGCCGTCACCGACTTGCCGGAGCCGGACTCGCCGAGCACGGCGAGCGTCTCGCCCTCGTCGACGCTGTAGTTGACCCCGTTGACGGCCTTGGCAACACCGTCCCGGGTCCTGAACTCCACGTGCAGATCACGCACTTCGAGCAGCACGGCGGTCACCTCAGCTTCGGGTCGAGGGCGTCGCGCACCGCGTCGCCGAGCATGATGAACGCGAGCACGGTGATCGCGAGCGCGCCGGCCGGCCACAGCAGCATGTGCGGGGCCTGGCGGATGTACGCGGACGCCGAGGAGATGTCGATGCCCCAGCTGACCGTCGGGGGCTTGAGCCCGACACCCAGGTACGACAGCGTCGCCTCCAGCGAGATGTACGTACCGAGCGCGATGGTCGCCACGACGATCACCGGCGCGACCGCGTTCGGGGTGATGTGGCGCAGCAGCATCCGGGAGTTGGAGGCGCCGAGGGCGCGGGCCGCGTGGACGTAGTCGTTCTCCTTGGTGGTGATGACGGAGCCGCGCGCGATGCGGGAGATCTGAGGCCAGCCGAGCAGCACCATGAACCCGACGACCGGCCAGATCGTGTTGCTGGTCACCACGGAGAGGAGGACCAGGCCGCCGAGGACGACGGGAATGGCGAAGAAGATGTCGGTGAGCCGGGACAGGATCGAGTCGCTCGCCCCGCCGTAGAAGCCGGCCAGCCCGCCGAGCAGTGAGCCGAGGAGCGCGACGCCGAGCGTGGCGAGTACACCGACGCTGATCGAGACGCGGGTCCCGTACACCGTCCGTGTGTAGACGTCGCAGCCCTGCCCGTCGTAGCCGAAGGGGTGTCCGGGCTGCGAGCCCTGCTGGGCCTTGGAGAGGTCGCACTGGAGCGGGCTCTGGTCGGTGATCAGGGAGGGCCAGATGGAGATGACGACCAGGAAGAGGATGACCAGGCCCGAGATGATGAAGACGGGGTTGCGGCGCAGGTCCCGCCAGGCGTCCGACCACAGGGAGCGCGGCTTCTCCGTCGGCCCCGTGCCCTCGGGTCCCCCCGGCGTCTTCTCCAGTGTCTCCGCCTCGCTCGAACCGAGATCCATCGTGCCGCCCATGCCGGTCGGGGCGATGGCGAGGTCCTCCGGCGGCGGACCTTCGGGCCCGTGATGTGGGTCTTCCTCGTACGGCGGCTGCTCAGGCATAGCGGATCCTCGGGTCGAGTACGGCGTACAGGAGGTCGACGAGCAGGTTGGCGACCAGGAAGACGAGGACGAGTACGGTCACGAAGCCGACGACGGTCTGGGTGTTCTGGCGGACGATCCCCTGGTAGAGCTGGTAGCCGACACCGTGGATGTTGAAGATCCGCTCGGTGACGATCGCGCCGCCCATCAGCGCGCCGATGTCGGTGCCGATGAAGGTGACCACGGGGATCAGCGAGTTGCGCAGCAGGTGCCGGATGGTCACCCGGCGCCGCGGCAGGCCCTTGGCGACGGCCGTCCGGACGTAGTCGGACCGCTTGTTCTCCGCGATGGAGGTCCGGGTCAGCCGGGTCACGTACGCGAGGGACACCGAGGCCAGCACCAGGCCCGGCACGATCAGCTCGCCGAAGGTGGCGTCCGAGGAGACCGACGGCTGGATCCAGTGCCATTGGACGCCGAGTACCAGCTGGGCCAGCAGACCGGTGACGAAGGTCGGCACGGAGATGACCACGAGGGTGAGCAGCAGGACGCCGGTGTCGACGGGCCGGCCGCGGCGCAGACCGGTGATGACGCCGAGCGTGATGCCGATGACGATCTCGAAGAAGATCGCGACGATCGTCAGCCGGATGGTGATGGGGAAGGCGGACGCCAACAGCTCGGTGACCGGCTGTCCGTTGAACGCGGTGCCGAAGTCACCGGTGAAGATGTTGCCGAGGTAGGTGAGGTACTGCTGCCACAAGGGCTTGTCGAGGCCGAACTCCGTGCGCAGCTGGGCGGCCGTGGCGGGGTCGCACTGACGGTCGCCGCACAGGCCCGCGATGGGGTCGCCCATGACGTTCACCATCAGGAAGATGAGCAGTGTGGCGCCGATGAAGACCGGGATCATCTGCAGCAGACGCCGGATGACGTACCGTCCCATGAGTGCTCCGGAGATAGAGGGGCGGGCCGTGGTGACGGGCCCGCCCCGGGCGGCTCAGTTGACGGTGATCTCGTTGTAGACCGGGACGCTGAACTGGTTGAGCGCCACGTTCGAGACCTTGTCCGAGTAGCCGGCGCTGCCGTTCTGGTACCAGAGCGGGATGGCGGCCATGTTGTCCCGCACGACCCCCTCGGCCTGCTGGAAGAGCTTGATGGCCTTGCTGGTGTCGGTCTCCGCGTTCGCCTGGTTGACGAGGTTGTCGAAGTCCTTGTTCGACCACTGGCCGTCGTTGGACGAGGCGTTCGTGTAGTACAGCGGCTGGAGGAAGTTCTGGATCAGCGGGTAGTCCATCTGCCAGCCGGCCCGGAACGGACCGGGCATCTTGTGCTGGCCGATCTGGTTGCGGAAGTCGGCGAAGGTGCCGATCGGGTTGCCGACACAGGCCTTGTCGTTGCCGAGGGCGTTGTTGATCGAGTTGCAGACGGCGTCGACCCATTCCTTGTGGGAGCCGGTGTCCGCGTTGTAGGAGATCTTGACCTGGCCGCCGGGCAGGCCGCCGCCCTCCTCCACCAGCTTCTTGGCCTCGGACGGGTTGTAGTCGCAGGAGTCGCCGCACAGGCCTTCCTGGAAACCGCCCTTCTCGCCGAGCACCGGTGAGGTCCAGTCGCTGGCGGGCGTCCGCGTCTTCTGGAAGATCGTGTCGGTGATCTGCTGGCGGTTGATCGCCATCGACAGGCCCTTGCGGACCTTCGTCGCTCCGCTGGTGTCCCACTTCGAGTCGTAGAAGGGGAAGGCGAGGGTCTGGATGATGCCGGCCGGGGTGTTGATGTACCGGCCGTTCAGGTCGGTCTTGGCGTTCTTGAGCTGGGCCGCGGGCACGTCGTCGACGAGGTCGAGGTTGCCGGCCAGCAGGTCGTTGTAGGCGGTGTTGTTGTCCGTGTAGACCTTGAGGGTCACGCCGCCGTTCTCCGCCTTGTCATCACCGGGGTAGTCGTCCCATTTCACCAGGGCCATCTGCGAGCCCTTGGCGTACGAGTCGATCGTGTACGGGCCGTTGCCGACGGGCTTCTTCACCCAGGCCGCGTGGTCGTCGAAGAACGCCTTGGGCAGCGGTGAGTAGGCCGAGTAGCCAAGGGTGTCCGGGAAGGTCGAGAACTTCTGGTTGAGCTTGACCGTGAAGGTGTTCGTGCCGGTGACCTTGAGCCCGGAGAGCGTGTCGGCGCTCTGGCTGCCCGTGTCGGGATGCACCTTGTCGTAGCCCTCGATGTACCCGAAGAAGTAGGCGTTCTTCTGGTTGTTCTTCAGACTGGCGCCGTAGTTCCAGGCGTCGACGAAGGACTGGGCGGTGACGGCCTCGCCGTTGCTGAACTTCCAGCCGTCCTTGATCGTGATCGTGAAGTTCTGCGAGTCGGAGGTGTCGATCTTCTGGGCGAGCATGTCCTCGGCGGCGCCGGTCTCGGAGTTGTACCGCTTCAGGCCGCGGAAGATCATGTCGAGGACCTTGCCGCCCTGCACCTCGTTCGTGTTGGCCGGTTCCAGCGGGTTCTGCGGGTCGCCCCAGGAGGCACTGACAGTGCCGGAGCCACCGCCGCCGCCGCTGTCACTCCCTCCGCCCCCGCAGGCGGTCGCCGCGAGGGCTACCGCCGCCGCGCATGCGGCCCATTTGGCGTGCGTGACTCCACGCATGGAGTGCCTCCTCAAGAGTGCGCTGTGCCGCCGGCGCCGGGGTCGTGCGTCCGGCTCCCGGTGCGCCGTGCCTTTAGGGCCCAATATCCGTCCATATGGGGCGCATCGCACATTCACCCCACCCTTCCGGGTGTCGATCCATCCGGAAGGGGGTACTCCGGACACTCCGTCAAAGGATCTTGAAGCCCGGCGCAACAGGTCTCCGCAGTTCGATACGGAACTGTTGATTCCAGTGCACTAGATGTACGCATTCCGAGACTCCGGCGTCCGGTTATCGAACTCATTGCCCGTTTCGCGAAGTTGGCCCGAATCTGGACACGGAACGGCCACAGTGCGCTACACGCGTAGTTACGCTGAGGTCAAATCCAGGCAAAGAAAGTAAAGACAACGCCAAGGCGACCGAGATTTTATTGACCTTGCATGAATTGCGTTGAAAAAGTCCGGCGTAGCCCGTAGGGAGCGCCCTGCGGAGCCCTTGACCCCCTCGGGCCTGGAGCACCATGACCCCCCCTACTCCTTCCGCGGCCGCCCCGCTTGAGGTGACCGACGAGACCGGCAAGATCCCGGCTCCGTCCACCAACCCCAAGGGCTCGGAGAGTCGCTCCCCAGGACGACTCGCCTGGAAGCGGTTCAAACGTGACCGCACGGGCGTCATATCCGCTTATATCGTGATCTTCTTTTTCACGATCGCGATCTGCGCGCCGCTGATAGCGAAGCTGTATGGGAAGAACCCGTACGAGCAGTACGGCCAGGAGTCCGACGGCCTGCTCAACGACTTCGCCTTCCCGGTCAAGCCCAACGGCGGCATCGACGGAAACTTCTGGTTCGGCATCGAGCCCCAGCTGGGCCGGGACGTCTTCACCTTCCTGCTCTACGGCATCCGCACCTCGCTGATGATCGCCACCGCCGCCACGCTGCTGACCACGGTGGTCGGTGTGGTCATCGGCATCACCGCGGGATACCTCGGCGGCAAGACGGACTACTTCGTCGGCCGGGTCATCGACATCCTGCTGTCGTTCCCGTCCACCCTGTTCTTCATCGCCTTCATGCCGGTCGTCTACGCCCTCTTCGTGCCCTTCAACGAAGAGGTCCCGACCTGGCTGCGGGCCACCTGCCTGATCCTCGTCCTCTCCGCCTTCGGCTGGGCCTCCATCGCGCGACTGCTGCGCGGCCAGGTCCTCGGCCTGCGGGAACGCGAGTTCGTCGAGGCGGCAAAGGTGACCGGCGCGTCCTCGCGCCGCATCGTCTTCAAGGAGCTGCTGCCCAACCTGTGGACGCCGATCCTGATCCAGTCGACCCTCATGCTGCCGGCGTACGTCACGGCCGAAGCGGGTCTCGCCTTCCTCGGCGTGGGCATCCAGGACCCGACCCCGGACTGGGGCGTCATGATCCAGCGCGGTGCCGGCTTCTACACGGAAGACATCACCTTCATGATCTTCCCGGGCGTCTCGATGATCATCTTCGTCCTCGCCTTCAACCTGCTCGGAGACTCGGTCCGCGACGCACTCGACCCGAAGTCCAAGCGCTGACTTCCACCCCCAGACCCGGTCGTAGTCGTCCGGCTGGTTACCCGTCTCTCATTCACCCACCACTAGGCAGGTAAGCCATGTCCTTTTCCCGCAGAAACTTCCTCATAGCCACTGGTGTGGCCGCCGGTGCGACCACGGTCCTGAGCGCCTGCAGCAGCGGCAACGGAGGCGGGAGCAGCAGCAACAAGGCTCCGTCCGTGGACAAGGCCAAGGCCGCCACCATCGCCGTCGGTACCAAGGCGGACTCCACCGGTGCGGCCCCCGAGGTCCCCGGCGCGGTCAAGGGCGGCACGATCTACACGCTGGACCAGATCGACTGGGACCACCTCGACCCGGCGCAGCTCTACTCCTCGTACGAGGGCGCCTGCTCGGTCCTGTTCCTGCGCGGTCTGACCGGCTACAAGATCGACTCCAAGGGCGGCACCACGCTCGTGGGTGACCTCGCCACGGACGCCGGCACCGCGGCCGACGGCGGCAAGACCTGGTCCTTCACGCTGAAGGACAACGTGAAGTGGGAGGACGGCGCCGACGTCACGATCGCGGACGTGCGCCACACCTTCGAGCGCCTGTTCGCCTCGTTCGTCACCCAGGGTCCCCGTTACCCGCAGGGCTGGCTCGTCGGTGGCGACAAGTACAAGGGCCCCTACGGCGGCAAGCACCTCGACTCCATCGAGATCGACGGCAAGACCATCACGTTCAAGCTGAAGGAGGCCCACGCCGACTTCAACTTCATGGTCGCCATGCGCGGCTTCTCCATCGTGCCCAAGAAGCACGACACCAAGGAGAAGTACGACAAGCACCCCCTCTCCTGCGGCCCGTACAAGATCGCCAGCCGCAGCATCGGCAAGTCGGCGTCCCTGGTCCGCAACACGCACTGGGTGGCCGAGACGGACCCGCTGCGCAACGCGTACCCGGACAAGTTCGAGTTCCAGTTCGGCTTCCAGTCGCTGGCCTCCACGGACCGCTACATCGCCGACAAGGGCAACGACCAGTACACGCTGTCGCTGCTCAACGAGGTCGCCGCCGAGCGCATCCAGAAGGTGCTGACGAACCCGACCTTCAAGAAGCGCGTCCTGACCCAGGTCGACACCACCTGCTACTACTTCGCGATCAACACCAAGCGCATCACCGACGCCAAGGTGCGCCAGGCGCTCAACTTCGCGTGGCCGTCGAAGCAGCTCCAGCAGATCCGCGGTGGCTCGCTCTCCACGGCGACCGCCACCACGATCATCAGCCCGCTCACCCCGGGTCACAAGGACTTCGACCTCTACGAGAAGAAGACGAAGCCGCTGGGTGACCCCGAGAAGGCCAAGTCCCTTCTCAAGGAGGCCGGCAAGTCGGGCCAGCGCATCGTCGTCGCCATGCAGCAGTCGGACAACGCCGTCAAGCAGGCCGTCGCGATCAAGACCGCGCTGACCAAGGCCGGCTTCACCCCGGTCGTGAAGCAGGTCGACAAGACCTCCTTCTACAGCCAGATCGGCCAGCTGGACAACGAGTACGACATGTTCGCCGCCGGCTGGGGCCCGGACTGGCCGTCCGGTTATGCGGTCATCCAGCCCTGCTTCGACAGCAGCCAGATCGCCGACGGTGGCGTCAACTGGCCGCAGCTCAAGGACACGAGCGTGGACAAGGCGATCGCCGCCGCCACGATCGAGCCCGACGCGAAAAAGGCCGCCACCATGTGGGGCGACATCGACGAGCAGATCATGCGCACCGCCGCGGTGGTTCCGGACTACAACCCGATCCGCAACTACTTCCACGGCTCCAAGGTCGGCGGCGTGATCTACGACTCCGGCAACACCTGCATCGCGCTGGGCAAGGTCTACGCCGCGAAGGCCTGATCCAGCATCGGGGCGGCGGCGACCACCGCCGCCCCGGCCTGATCCCGATCGGGGGCGGCGGCCACCACCGCCGCCCCGGTCCCCTCTCGTACCCTCCCCACACCCGGCGACGGCGCCCCGTCCGGAAAGTCACGCCACATGTTCCGTTTTCTAGTCCGCCGTGTCATCGGCGCACTTGTGATTCTGCTGATCATCAGCGCCGTCACCTTCATGCTCTTCTACGCGATGCCGCGTGACCCGGCCCGCATGGCGTGTGGAAAGGTCTGCACCAAGGAACTCCTGGATCAGGTCAGGATCAACCTCGGGATCGCCGATCCGCTGCCGGTGCAGTACTGGCACTGGCTGGTGGGCATCTTCGCCGGCCGCGACTACGGCGGCCTGGGCAACTGCAACGCCCCCTGCCTCGGCTTCTCGTTCACCAACCGTGAGCCGGTTCTCGGCACGATCATGGACCGTATGCCGACGACGCTGTCCCTCGCGCTCGGTGCCGCGGTCTTCTTCCTCATCCTCGGTGTCGGCACCGGCATGATCGCCGCGGTCAAGCAGGGCAAGGCGGCCGACAAGATCGCCAGCTCGTTCTCGCTGATCGGCTCGTCGCTGCAGATCTACTTCGTCGGCTACATCGCGATGTACTTCCTGGTCCAGCAGCTCGGTATCCTCGAGCAGCCGTCGTACACGCCGTTCACCGACAACCCGGCCGCCTGGGCGAGCGGTCTGCTGCTGCCCTGGCTGACGCTGTCCATCATCTTCACCGCCAACTACACCCGTATGACGCGCTCCCAGCTGGTGGAGCAGCTCAGCGAGGACTACGTGCGTACGGCGCGCGCCAAGGGTCTGTCCCGGCGCTCCGTGTTCTTCCGCTTCGCCTGGCGCGGAGCGATGGGCCCGATCGTCACGATCTTCGGCATCGACCTGGGCACCCTGATCGGTGGCGCCATCATCACCGAGTCGGTCTTCAGCCTCCAGGGCATCGGCAAGCTCGCCGTGAGCGCCGTCGAGGCGAACGACCTGCCGATGCTGCTGGCCGTGACCATGGTCGCGTCCGGGGCGATCGTCTTCTTCAACATCATCGTGGACGCCATCTACGCCTTCATCGACCCGCGGATCCGGCTCGCCTGACCCCGGCGCCCCGCCGCCGTCCACCCGCCGACCCGCAAGCTACCCCCTCGCATCACCCCCCAGGAGCGTCCCCGTGACGAGCACCGATCAGCAGCCCTTCCTGTCCGTCAGGGATCTGAAGGTCCACTTCTCCACCGAAGACGGCGTCGTCAAGGCCGTCGACGGTCTCACCTTCGACCTGGCCAAGGGCAAGACGCTCGGCATCGTGGGCGAGTCGGGTTCGGGCAAGTCCGTCACGAACCTGACGATCCTCGGCCTGCACGACCGCGACCGCACCGCCATCGACGGCGAGATCCTGCTCGACGGCAAGGAGCTGCTGACCGCCTCCGAGCGGGAGCTGGAGAAGCTTCGCGGCAACAAGATGTCGATGATCTTCCAGGACGCGCTGGCCTCGCTGTCGCCGTACCACACCATCGGCAAGCAGATCGGCGAGACGTACCGCAAGCACACCGGTGCCTCCAAGAAGGAGGCCCGGGCGCGGTCGATCGAGATGCTGCGGCGCGTCGGCATCCCGCAGCCGGACGTCCGGGTGGACGACTACCCGCACCAGTTCTCCGGCGGTATGCGCCAGCGCGCGATGATCGCGATGGCCCTGGTCTGCGACCCCGAGCTGCTGATCGCGGACGAGCCGACCACGGCGCTCGACGTGACCGTGCAGGCCCAGATCATGGACCTGCTCAAGGACCTCCAGCAGGAGTTCGGCACGGCGATCATCTTCATCACCCACGACCTCGGCGTCATCGCCGACATCGCGGACGACGTGCTGGTGATGTACGGCGGCCGGTGCGTGGAGCGCGGCACCAAGAAGGAGGTGCTGCGGGCGCCGCAGCACCCGTACACCTGGGGCCTGCTGGGCTCGATGCCGAGTCTGGACGGACCGGTCGACGTACCGCTGTCGCCCATCCCCGGCTCGCCGCCCTCTCTCCTCAACCCGCCGACCGGCTGCCGCTTCCACCCGCGGTGCACCTTCACGGAGAAGATCGCGGGCGGTCTCTGCTCCACCGAGCAGCCGCCGCTCCAGGTCACGGACGGGCGCGGTGCCGCCTGCCACCTCACGGCGGACCAGCGCCGCGACTTCTTCGCCGACTACGCCGCGACCCGGTCGCACTGACGTAACTGAGACGGGACTTCACGATCATGAGCAACACGAACCCCCTCCTGGACGTCACCGGACTGACCAAGCACTTCCCGGTGATGGGCGGCTTCCCCTTCAAGCGGAAGATCGGCGCGGTCCAGGCCGTGGACGGTCTCGACTTCCAGGTCGCCGAGGGCGAGAGCCTCGGCCTGGTCGGTGAGTCCGGCTGTGGCAAGTCGACGACGGGCCGGCTGATCACGCGCCTGCTCGAGCCCACCGGCGGCAGGATCAACTACCGCGGCCAGGACATCACGCACGCCAACCGCAAGCAGCTGGCGCCGGTCCGCTCCGAGATCCAGATGATCTTCCAGGACCCGTACGCCTCGCTGAACCCGCGGCAGACGGTCGGCAAGATCATCGCGGGCCCGATGGAGATCAACGGGATCAACCCGCCCGGCGGCCAGGAGAAGCGCGTCCGCGAACTCCTGGAGACGGTCGGCCTCAACCCGGAGCACTTCAACCGCTTCCCGCACGAGTTCTCCGGCGGTCAGCGCCAGCGCATCGGCGTGGCCCGCGCGCTGGCCCTGGAGCCGAAGCTGATCGTGGCGGACGAGCCGGTCTCGGCGCTCGACGTCTCCATCCAGGCGCAGGTCGTGAACCTGCTCCAGGACCTTCAGCGGGACCTGGGCATCGCGTTCCTGTTCATCGCCCACGACCTCGCGATCGTGCGGCACTTCTCGCAGCGCGTCGCGGTCATGTACCTCGGCAAGATCGTCGAGATCGCCAACCGCGAGGACCTGTACGACAACCCGCGCCACCCGTACACCCGCGCGCTGATGTCCGCCGTCCCCGAGGCCACCGCGGACGACGTCCCGGCCCGCGAGCGCATCCTGCTCACCGGTGACGTGCCGTCCCCGCTCAACCCGCCGTCGGGCTGCCGCTTCCGCACCCGCTGCTGGAAGGCGACGGACAAGTGCGCGAGCGAGGCTCCGCCGCTGGTGCAGATCTCGGGCAGCAGCGACGGTCACCTGACGGCGTGCCACTACCCGGAGACGAAGGAGACCATCCCGGCCCAGCGTCTCTCCAAGGACCCCGAGGCGGCGGTCTGACACACCCCTTTTCGTCAGCCGCCCCCTTCCGGAACCGACTTTCACCGGCCCATTGACCCGAGCCCATGAACGTCAGTTTCAGGGGAACGAAGGCCCGCACCCTCTCGGGTGCGGGCCTTCGCCGTCGGCGGTGTCCAAAAGCCGGTCGCGGGCGGTGTCCCCCATCCGGAGGCCGATCGCGGGCGGTCGCCTCGGCGTCGTCCGGCTCGAGACGGGGCGTCACGTCCCTGAGCGGGGACTCCGGGCCTTCGCCCGCCCGGCGGGCGGCCCGGCGGGCGACAAGGTCACGGTGTCGGCCTCAAGAGCCTCCCGCTAGCCCAACTCCCCGCGCTCCACGCAGAATTCGTTGCCCTCGGGGTCCGTGAGGACGACCCAGCCGCCGCCGTCGGGGCGGGTGTGATCGGCGAACCTGCGGGCGCCGAGGGCCACCGCGCGCTCGACCTCCGCGGCCCGGGTGCGGCCGTGCGGCTGCAGGTCGAGGTGGATACGGTTCTTGGCCGTCTTGCCCTCCTCGACGCGCACGAACAGGAGGGCCGGACCACCGGACGGGTCCACGATCACCGCCTCCGGATCACCGGGCTTGTCGTCGTCGGCGAGCGGGCGGCCCAGCAACTCGCTCCAGAACAGCCCGAGATCGTACGGGTCGCCGGTGCAGTCGAAGGTGATGGTGCGGACTGTGAGGTTCGACAACTCTGCTTCTCCCATGGCCTAGTCGCCCGTCCGGCCGTCCGCCAGTTCGCGCAGGATGTCGAGGTGGCCGTTGTGCCGGGACGTCTCCTCGACGAGGTGGAGGATGATCCAGCGGAGGTCGAAACGGCGGCCTTCGCGACCCGCGCGCTCGGCCTTGGTGTCGAGGTCGCTCCCGGCCACCAACTTGCGGTAACGGGCGCTCTGTTCCTCGTACTCGTCGAGGAGCTGGGGCAGCGGGATGTCGACGGCGATGCGCATCTCGCGGTCGGGATCCTCTTCGGTCCAGGGCCCCTCGTCCTCCTCGCCCAGGAAGACCACCTGGAACCAGTAGTACTCGACCCAGCGCAGATGGTTGATGAGCCCGCTGAGGGTCATCAGAGGGGACCCGGGCAGCGGGGCCTTGCGGGCGTCCTCCGCCGAGACGTCCTCGCACTTGGCGCGGGCGGTGGCGCGGGCATAGTCGAGGAAGGTGGTCAGCTGGGTGCGCTCGTCCCACGCGGAAGGCGTGTCCGTACGTGTTTGTGAAGTCATCGGGATGAAGCATCCCGGTCGGCCCGTTCGATGTCGAGCGATTAAGAGGGCGCGCCCGGGGCCTGTGCCAGGGGCCCCGCCCGCACCCGCCGACGGCGGAGAGACGGTGGTGTCCTGGCCCTCCACCGGCGCGGACGCGTCATCCGCCGGCCCCCTTGACCACGATCTCGGCCTCGAAGCCGTCGGTGTTCTCCAGGTAGGCCGCGCAGTGTTCGGGTCCTCCCGCGTAGGGATGCCGTTCCGGGAACAGGAGCGTCCAGCCGAACGCGGGTGCCTCCTCGACCAGGGTGTCGAGCTCGGCGCGGCTCGCGATGTGGAAGGCGAGATGGTTGAGCCCCGGGCGCAGCCGGTCGTGGCGGTCCCCGGCCAGGGCGGGGGACTGCTCGAACACGAGGTAGGTCTCCCCCAGCCGCCAGCTCCGGCCGTCCGGCCAGTCCTGGTACGGCACGTACCCGAGCCGCTCCAGCAGCCAGCCCCAGGAGCGCACCGCCCGCCCCAGGTCCGGCACCCACAGCTCGATGTGATGCAGCATCTCGTCCCGATTCTCGCGAGCGGTGCCGGAGCCCTGTCCCGGGTTTCCGGTCGGCCTGTTCAACCTGTCACCTTTTCCTCGCACTTGCTCGACCGATTCCTTACCGATCAATGGTTCGACCGGCCCCGCGGGCTGAGAGACTGCTGCGATGGCTGATCGTTCGTTCAGTGATGTCTCGCTCGCCGCCCTGTACGACACGCTGAATCCATGGGGTCCGAGCGACGACTTCTACCTGGACCTGGTGATGTCCGCGCGGTCCGTGCTCGACGTCGGGTGCGGGACGGGGCGGCTGCTGGCACGGGCCCGGGAGGCCGGTCACGAGGGGCGGTTGTGCGGGCTCGATCCCGCCGCGGCGATGCTGGTGCAGGCGCGTCGGCGGACCGCCGGCGAGTGGGTGCTCGGCGATCTCGGATCGGCGCGCTGGGAGCGGGAGTTCGACCTCGTCGTGATGACCGGACACGCGTTTCAGGTGCTCGTCCACGACGAGGAGGTGCGCTCGGCGCTGGCAGCGGTGCGGCAGGCTCTCGCCGACGGCGGCCGGTTCGTCTTCGAGACGCGCAATCCCGCCGTCCGGCCGTGGGAGGCATGGAGGCCCGAGCGGACGATGGAGGTGAGCGACGCGCACGGGGATGCCGTACGGGTCCGGCACGAGGTCGAGGCGCCGGTGCTCGGGGACCGCGTGACGTTCAGCGAGACGTTCGAGCATCCGCGCTGGGAGCGCCCGAGAGTCAGTCGCAGCACCCTGCGGTTCCTGGGGGCCGACGCCTTGCGCGGGTTCCTCGGCGACGCCGGACTCGTCGTGCACGAGCAGTACGGGGACTGGGGGCGGGAGCCGCTCTCCCCCACCGCCCCCGAGATCATCACCGTCGCCGGTCCGGCCTGACCCGAGGGCACGGGCCGAGGGCGTGCGCCGATGCCCCGGGCCGAAAACGCGGGCCCACTCTCACGACGTGTCGTGAGAGTGGGCCCGTACCGCCGGTCGTTCTAGTCGTCGCCCTTCTCCAGCGCCGCCAGCGCCGGGTCCAGCACGATGTCCTCCGCCCGCGCCTCGATGGTCGGGTCCTCAGGGAAGTGGCAGGCCGTCAAGTGGCCGTCGGCGTTGCCCGACAGCTGGACGAGCGGGGGCTCCTCCTGCGCGCACTTGTCCTGCGCCTTCCAGCAGCGGGTGCGGAAGCGGCAGCCCGAAGGCGGCGAGATGGGGGACGGCACATCGCCCTGCAGGCGGATGCGTTCCTTCTTCTCGGCGTCGATGTCCGCGTCGGGGACGGCCGACATCAGGGCGTGGGTGTAGGGATGGCGCGGCCCGGTGTACAGCGACGCGCGGTCGGCGATCTCCACGATCTTGCCGAGGTACATCACCGCGACACGCTGCGAGAAGTGCCGCACGATCGCGAGGTCGTGGGCGATGAAGACGAACGCGATGCCCATCTCCCGCTGGACCTCCTGGAGCAGGTTCACGACCTGCGCCTGGATGGAGACGTCGAGCGCCGAGACCGGCTCGTCCGCCACGATCAGCTTCGGCGAGAGCGCCAACGCCCGTGCCACACCGATGCGCTGGCGCTGACCGCCGGAGAACTCGTGCGGGAAACGGTTGTAGTGCTCCGGGTTGAGGCCGACGGTCTCCAGCAGCTCGCGCACCCGGGCCTCGCGGCCGCCGGGCGGATGGACGCCGTTGATCTCCATCGGGGAGGAGATGATCGTGCCGACCGTCTGCCGCGGGTTCAGCGAGGCGTACGGGTCCTGGAAGATCATCTGGATCTCGGAGCGGATCGGCGCCAGCTGGCGCCGGGTGGAGCGGGTGATGTCCTTCCCGCGGTACGAGATCGCGCCCTCCGTCGGCTCCATGAGCCGGGTCAGCAGCCGTCCCGTGGTGGACTTCCCGCAGCCCGACTCGCCGACCAGGCCGAGGCTCTCACCGGGGAAGACGTCGAAGGAGACGCCGTCGACGGCCTGTACGGCGCCGACCGTGCGGCGGATCGGGAAGCCGCCCTTCACCGGGAAGTACTTCTTCAGGCCGCGTACCCGCAGCAGCGGTTCGGCCGGGTCCCCGTCCCGCTGAGCGGGGATCGGGTCGGCCACGACCGTGGTTTTCTCGTCGCTCACAGTCAGTCCCCTCAGCCCAGCCTGGGTCGGATCGTCTCGGTGAAGATGCGGCTCTTTTGATCCAGGGTCAGATGGCAGGCCGCGCCGCGTCCCGTGGGCAGTTCGGGCCGGACGTCCACACACCGGTCGGAGCCCTCGACCTCGTCCCGGAAGGTGCACCTCGGGTGGAACGGGCACCCCGAGGGCGGGTTGAGCAGCGAGGGAGGCGCGCCCGGGATGGGCGTGAGCGGCTCGTCGACGTCCGCCGTCAGGCGCGGCATGGACCCCAGCAGGCCCCAGGTGTAGGGGTGTTGGGGAGCCTTGAGCACCTCGCGGACGGTGCCGCGTTCCACGGCCCGGCCCGCGTACATCACCAGCAGGTCGTCGGCCATGTTCGCGACCACACCGAGGTCATGGGTGATCATGATGATCGCGGAGCCGAACTCCTGCTGGAGGTCCTTGAGGAGGTCGAGGATCTGGGCCTGGACGGTCACGTCCAGGGCGGTGGTCGGCTCGTCGGCGATCAGCAGGTCCGGGTTGCAGACGAGGGACATCGCGATCATCGCGCGCTGCCGCATACCGCCGGAGAACTGGTGGGGGTAGTCGTCCACACGCTGTTTGGGGTGCGGGATGCCGACCTTCCCCAGCATCTCGATCGCCCGGTCCCGCGCCTCCCTCTTGGAGGCACCGGTGTGCTTGCGGAACGGCTCGCCGATCTGCCGCCCCACGGTGTGGTACGGCGACAGGGCGGTCAGCGCGTCCTGGAAGATCATCGCCATCTTGTTGCCGCGCAGCCGTTCCAGCTCGGCCTCGGTGGCGGTGACGAGCTCCTTGCCGTCGAGGACGATCTCGCCCTCGATCTGCGTGTTCAGCGGGCTGTGCAGGCCGAGGACGGTCAGGTTGGTGACGGACTTCCCGGACCCTGACTCGCCGACGATGCCGAGCGTCGTACCGCGTTCGAGGTCGAAGGAGAGGCCGTCGACCGCTTTGACGACGCCGTCCTCCGTGGAGAACCGCACATGCAGGTCGCGGACCGACAGGAACGCGTCTGATCCGGTGGGAGCCGGGGCGTCCTCCGGCTTGGTGAGTGTGGTCACTGCGGTTTCTCCCAGGGCGCGACAGGCACTACGACAGACGTACGCGGGGGTCGATCACGGCGTACATGGCGTCCACGATGACGTTGAGCAGAAGGATGAACGCGGCGCTGAAGAGCATCACGCCCATGAGTTTCGGCAGGTCCTTGCCGACGACGGACTCCACGGCGAGCCGGCCGATCCCGGCGAGTCCGAAGGTGAACTCGGTGACGACGGCGCCGCCGAGGAGGGCGGAGAGGTCCATGCCGAGAATGGTGAGGATGGGGATGAGGGAGCCGCGCCAGGCGTACCGGAAGAAGACGTACCGGCCCGCCATGCCCTTGGCGCGGGCGGCGCGCACATGCTCCTCCTGGAGCTGCTCGATCATCGTCGAGCGCGCCATACGGGTGTAGTTGGCGGTGAAGATCACGGACATGACGATCCACGGGATCAGCAGGCCCATGAACCACTGGGCCGGATTCTCCGAGATCGGCACGTACTTGGGCTTGTCCAGCCAGCCCGTGCTGTAGACGAAGATGCCGAGGACGACCGGGCCGAGGAAGTAGATCTGGAACGAACTCAGCACCAGCGAGACGCCGCTGGCGATCTTGTCGAGCCAGGTTCCCCGGTAGCGGGCGGCGATCATGCCGGTGCCGAGACCGACGATGAGGAAGACGATCAGGCCACCGATCGTGAGGGACAGCGTCAGCGGGAAGCGGTCCATGATCGTGTCCCAGACCATCTGCTGGTCGCGGAAGGAGACGCCGAAGCAGGGGGCCGGGCAGTGGCCCACCGCGAAGTCGCGTCCGGCGAAGATGCCGACGAGGAACTTCCAGTACTGCACCGGGATCGGCTGGTCGAGCCCCAGGTTCTTGTGGATGATCGCCAGCGCGTCGGGGGTGCAGTTCTTGCCGCACGCGAGCGTGGCCGGGTCCTGGGGGATCGCGTAGTACATGAAGAACGTGAAGGCGCTGATCAGCAGGAGGATGAGCACCGCGCCGAACGTCCGGCGAAGGAGGAATCGAAGCATGGCGGAACGCTGCTCTCAGGACGGCGGCCAGGGACAGGAGCGCCCGGGGCGCACTGCGCGCAGTGCGCCCCGGGAGGGTGGTCAGCTCTTGAGGAAGACCCGGGTCGGGTCGGTGTAGCTGGTGACCGTGGAGTAGCGCAGGCCGCCCACGTTGGTGCCGGCGATCTGGAACGTCTTGGTGTAGTAGATCGGCGCCGCCGGGTTGATCTTCTCGCTGATGTACTGGTTGAGCGCGGTCCAGGCCTTGGTGGCCTCGGCGGTGTCGGTGATCTTCAGGATCCGCTGGATCTCGGAGTTCACGTGGTCGTCGTTGATGTGCGCGTAGTTCGACGCACCGTCCTGGATCTGCTTGCCGTCGTACAGCGGCGGGAAGACGGTGGCGGCGGAGGGCCAGTCCTGGCCCCAGCCGGTCATGTAGATGTCGAAGCCGTTCTGGACCTTGCCGACCTGCTCGTACCAGGTCGCGGCGTCGATCTCCTTCTTCTGGACGTCGAGACCGATCTTGCTCAGGGCGTTCTCGACGAGGACGGCCTGCTGCTGGCGGACCGGGGTGTTGGCGTAGGCGTAGACGATCTTCTTGCCCTTGGCGCCGGCTTCCTCGACCAGCTTCTTGGCCTTCTCGATGTCACCGTTGGGCTTCTTGGACCGGTCGAAGGGGTCGTAGTCCTTCTGGTAGCCCGGAGTGGTGGGCGACATCAGGCTGTTGGCGACCTCGCCGCCGTACGCGCCGCCGTCCGTCTTGTACATCGAGGTGGACG
The DNA here is from genome assembly GCF_053599975.1 of Streptomyces sp. NPDC005141. Classification (NCBI taxonomy): domain Bacteria; kingdom Bacillati; phylum Actinomycetota; class Actinomycetes; order Kitasatosporales; family Streptomycetaceae; genus Streptomyces; species Streptomyces sp. NPDC005141. Next base: position 47,304 of record NZ_JBSFYW010000037.1, read on the forward strand.
GCATGGCGTAGGTGATCGCGTCGCGGAGCTTCTTGTCCTTGATGCGGTCCATGTTGAAGTTCATCTGCCACACGTACGGGGCGTAGCCCTGGATCGTGCGCTTCATGGCCGCGGGGTCGGAGACGACCTTCTGGACCTGGGTGGTGGCGACCTGGCCGGTCATCATGATGGAGTTCTTGGCATCGCCGCGGTCGGCGAGGATCGTCTTGGTCTGGTCCTCGTCGTCGTGGTTGATCTCGATGTTGAACCCGTCGACGTACTGGTGACGCATGGCGTCCGACTTCGGGTCCCAGTTGGTGTTCTTGACCAGCTTGACGCTCTTGCCGGCCTTGAACTCCGAGATCTTGTACGGGCCGACGGCGACCGGCTTGGTGTCGTACTTCGCCTTGGTGTCCGTCTTCTCGGGGACGACGGAGTAACCGGCCATGGCCAGGGCCTGCGGCAGGTCGGGCTGCGCCTCCTTGAAGTGGAAGACGATCGTCTTGTCGTCCGGGGTCGCGAGGACGGTGTCCGGGAGGTGCTTGCCCTTGAACGGACCCGCGTAGGCCTTGCGGTAGGCGGTGCCCGTGCCGGACAGCCACTGCTGGATGAACGACGGGCCGTCCGTGATGAACGGGTCGTAGAGCCGCTCGAAGGAGTGCCGGATGTCGGCCGAGTCGATCACATGACCGGTCTCGTCCTTGATTCCGTCCTTCAGCGTGTACGTCCAGGTCTTGCCGCCGTCCGAGAGCTTGCCCGGGTCGGTCGCGAGGTCGCCGACGACGGTGAGGCCGCCCTTGTCGTCCTCCTTGTACGTGGTCAGACCGCGGTAGATGAGCTTGGAGAGCAGGCCGGCGTCGCTGACGTAGATCTGGCCCGGGTCGAGGTGCGAGAAGTCGTCCTCCTCGTAGACCTGGATGGTGCCGCCGGGCTTGGCGCCCGTGACCTCCTCGGCGGGACCCGCCGAGTCCGCCGCGCTGCCCATCTTCACCGCCGCGGACTGGGCCGCGGCTTCCTTCTTGCCCTTGCTCTTGCCATTTCCGTCGCCGCTGTCGTTGCTGCTGCAGCCGGCCAGCGCCAGGGCGCCGGCCGCGACCGCGACAACGGCGGTCCGCCCTCTGCGGGAACTGAGGATGCTCATGGAGTCGAGTCCACCTGCCTGTGAGTTGTGATCAGTGATCCACTAGGTGCTGCCTGGCAGTGCACGGCCGGTCGTGCCGGCTCCCGGGTGGCAGCGGCCTCCCGCACTCGGGTCAGCGGCCCGTCTTGGGATCGAAGGCGTCCCGGACCGAGTCACCGAGGAGGTTGAACGCCACGACGAAAACGACCATGGCGACACCCGGGAAGAACATGTAGACCGGGTCCAGTTCGTAGATGTCCGACCCGATGGCGAACATCCGGCCCCAGTCGGGGGTCGGTTCGGTGTAGCCGACGCCGACGAATGAGAGAAACGCGACCGACAGGATGGTGCTCGGCAGCATGTATGTGCCCTGCACCAGGATCGGTGTGACGAGGTTCGGCAGCAGTTCCTTGCGGATGATCCGCCAGGGAGAGGCGCCCGCGACCCTCGCGGCCTCGACGAACTCTCGCTCACGCAGCGAGAGGGCGACCGCCCGGATCAGCCGGGCGAGGCCCATCCAGCCGAGGAACCACAGCACTCCGATGATCGCGAGCGCGTGGATGTAGGTGGGTGTCTCCTCGTCGGGGGCGACGAACACCGCGGTGATGACGGGCATCGAAGCGATCATGAACAGCTGCTGCGGGAACGCGAGCAGGAAGTCCGTGAGCCGGCCGAGCCAGTAGTCGACCTTGCCGCCGAAGTAGCCGCCGACCAGGCCGATCACCACCCCCATGAGCACCATCGCGACGGTCGCCGCGAGCGCCGTGTACAGCGAGGTGCGCATGCCGTACAGGAGCTGCATGAACACATCGCGCCCGAGGGTGGGTTCGATCCCGAACCAGTGCTCCGACGTGATGCCGCCGTTGGGGCCCGCCGGCATGTTGAAGTCGTTCAGGAGCGTGGGGTCGTCCTGCCCGTACAGCGTGTACGGGTTCTTGCCGTAGAGCTTCGAGATCAGCGGAGCGAGCGCGGCGATCAGGAAGAAGAAGATCACGATGTACGCGGAGACGACACCGCTGCGGTCGCGTTTGAACCGGCGCCACATCAGCTGGCCGGGCGATCGGCCCTCCAGCTTTGCCGACGCGTCGGAAGGTTTCCGTTCGGCCGGTTCGTCGACCTCGGGGGAGGCTTCCGCGCCCTCGATCTCGATCGGACTCGTCATGATTCGTCCATTTCATGGGTGCGCCGAGTCCACGGCCGCCACAGGGTAGGGGTAGCCGCGTTCGGACCATGCGGATCAGGAGAGACGTATGCCTAGCGGTCGCTGCGCGCCAGAGCGCTGCTTGCGACAACTCGCAGATGAACACGCGTAGTTGGCATCTGGTGCCTCCTCATGACTCAACCGTTGCACGGACAGGAGGGGCTTCTGATTGACCTCCGACACCCCTGACGGAGGATCAAACACCCCACTGTGCTCGTGAGTCGGCACTGTCCCCGCAGCGCATGACCCATTGACCCGAGCGTTACGCGGCTAACTATCTGACATGAGCCAGATAACCGACCACAGCCTTTAGGTCTCGGTTCCATCACAGCTAGCGCGTACATCTTCCAAAATCTGGACAAAATGATCTGCGGGAGAAGCCCGCGAAACGGACGTGTTACATGCCTATCGGTCGGGGGGATCCGCATTTCGGACACGGGAGGGCGGAAAACGGGTTGCAAAAAGCCCGGGTGCCCCCATGCTTGGGGACACCCGGGCTCGGTTGCCGGTGGATCAGCCGGCCAGGCCGGTGGATCAGCCGTGCTTGGCGCGGCTGGCGCTGCGACCGCGCTCCTTCTGGTCGAGGACGACCTTGCGGATGCGAACGGACTCCGGGGTCACCTCGACGCACTCGTCGTCGCGGCAGAACTCGAGGGACTGCTCCAGGGAGAGCTTGCGCGGCGGGACGATCGCCTCGAACGAGTCGGCGGCGGCGGACCGCATGTTGGTGAGCTTCTTCTCCTTGGTGATGTTCACGTCCATGTCGTCGGCGCGGGAATTCTCGCCGACGATCATGCCCTCGTACACCTCGGTGCCGGGGTCGGTGAACAGCACACCGCGCTCCTGGAGGTTCGTCATCGCGAACGCGGTGACGGCGCCGGCGCGGTCGGCGACCAGCGAACCGTTGTTACGGGTCGTCAGGGTGCCGAACCACGGCTCGTGGCCCTCGTGGATGGAGTGGGCGATGCCCGTACCGCGCGTACCGGTCAGGAACTCGGTCCGGAAGCCGATGAGGCCGCGGGACGGAACGACGAACTCCAGGCGGACCCAGCCGGAACCGTGGTTCGACATGTTGTCCATCCGGCCCTTGCGGACGCCCATGAGCTGCGTGACCGCGCCCATGTGCTCCTCGGGGACGTCGATCGTCATGCGCTCGACCGGCTCGTGGACCTTGCCGTCGATGACCTGGGTGACGACCTGCGGCTTGCCGATGGTCAGCTCGAAGCCCTCGCGGCGCATCTGCTCGACCAGGATGGCGAGCGCGAGCTCACCGCGGCCCTGGACCTCCCAGGCGTCCGGGCGCTCGGTCTCGAGCACGCGGAGGGAGACGTTACCGACCAGCTCGCGGTCGAGGCGGTCCTTGACCTGACGGGCGGTGACCTTGCGGTCCTTGTCCTTGACCGCGGCCTTGGCGTCCGCGCCCTTGCCCGTGCCGCCACGGCCGACCAGCGGCGAGGTGTTCGTGCCGATGGTCATGGAGATCGCCGGCTCGTCGACCGTGATCAGCGGCAGCGCGACCGGGTTCTCGGGGTCGGCGAGGGTCTCGCCGATCATGATGTCCGGGATACCGGCGACGGCGCAGATGTCACCGGGGCCGGCCACCTCGGCGGGCTTGCGGGTGAGCGCCTCGGTCATCAGCAGCTCGGTGATGCGCACGTTGGACATCGTGCCGTCGCGCTTGATCCACGTGACGGTCTGGCCCTTGCGCAGCTCGCCCTGCTCGACGCGGAGCAGCGCGATACGGCCGAGGAAGTTGTCGGCGTCCAGGTTGGTCACGTGGGCCTGGAGCGGCGCGGACTCGTCGAAGGACGGGGCCGGGACGGACTCCAGGATCGTGGTGAAGAACGGCTCCAGGCTGTCGCTGTCGGCCGGGACGGTGCCGTCCTCCGGCTTGGTCAGCGAGGCCACGCCGTCACGCGCACACGCGTAGACGATCGGGAACTCGATCTGCTCCTCGTCGGCGTCCAGGTCGAGGAAGAGGTCGTACGCCTCGTTCACGACCTCTTCGATGCGCGAGTCCGGGCGGTCCGTCTTGTTGATGCACAGGATGACGGGCAGGCGGGCCTGCAGCGCCTTGCGCAGCACGAAGCGGGTCTGGGGCAGCGGGCCCTCGGAGGCGTCGACCAGCAGGACGACCGCGTCCACCATCGACAGACCGCGCTCGACCTCACCACCGAAGTCGGCGTGGCCGGGGGTGTCGATGATGTTGATCGTGATGGCGTCGCCGCCATCCTTCGGGTGGTACTTGACCGCCGTGTTCTTCGCCAGGATCGTGATGCCCTTCTCACGTTCCAGGTCGTTCGAGTCCATCATGCGGTCGTCGAGCGACTCGGCGGCGTGCGCGGCGAAGGCACCGGCCTGCTTGAGCATGGCGTCGACCAGTGTGGTCTTGCCGTGGTCGACGTGGGCGACGATGGCGACGTTGCGGATGTCGTGGCGCGTGGCCATATTGAGGCGCTTCTCCCGGAGTGAGTGGACGGCCTCCGCAGCGCGGGGCCTGCCGGGCTGAACACGCCACGGCCTTACCCCATGGTACGTGGCCCGGACGGAGGCGGCCTCCGCAGGGCCACGCGGTCCGGGGCCGGCCGGGGCCCGCCACTGTGCGGGCCCCGGCCGTTCACTCGCGGGTCACCCGCTCTTCGACGGGCTCGCCGAGGGGCGCGCGCCCTTCTTCAGGAAGCCCATGTCCTCGTACACCGGGGTCTGGAATCCGAAGGCGCCGGCGTTCACGACGTCCTTGCGCGCCGCCGTGAGCTGGGGGCGCTGGTACAGCGGAATGGAGCCGGCCGCGGCCCAGATGCGGGCGTCCGCCTTGCGGACGAGGGAGCGCTCCTCGTCCGCGTCCAGGGTGGACAGTGCCTGATCGAACAGTTGATCGACCTGGTCGGTGCCCACGCGGGTGTAGTTCTGCTCGACGCTCAGCGAGCCGTCGGCCGCCGGAACGGGCTTGGCGTAGATCGGGCGGGCGTCGGTGGCCGGGAAGGCGGAGGCAGGCCACGAGTAGAGCGCCAGGTCGTACTGGCCCGAGGCGATGTGGTCCGTGAAGTAGCTCTCGTCGGAGACCTTCGAGATGTCCGTACGGATACCGATACCCCGGAGCATCCGAGCGATCCGGTCGGCGACGGCGCGCAGGGACTCCGAGCCCGGCCCGGAGGGCAGGACGAAGCGGAGCGACAGCGGCTTGCCGTCCTTGGCGAGGGCATTGGCCGCCGCGCCTGCCGGAGCGGCCGTCCCCTTGGGCGCGTACGCTCCCGGAACCCCGCCCTGCTTGGCGTACTGCCTGCCGTCCAGTTGCTTGGCGGCCTGCTCGTCCGTGTGCGGGCCCGACCTCACGCCGGCCTGCTGCTCCTGCTTCCGCGCGTGCTCCCTGGGGTCCTGGCGCAGCTCCCGGTCGGCCTCGGACGGCTTGTCGTCCTCGCCGACGATGTACGTCCCGCCGTCGCCCGGGCTGTCGTCGGTGTCCGTCTTCTTGCCCTTGGACCCGGCCGCCTTCTCCGTCTTCTTCTTCTCCTTGACCGGCCCGCCGGGCACCCACCCGGCGTCCGCGAGCAGCGCCCTCGCCTCGGCGGTGTCCTGGTCGCCGAGGGCACCGCTGTTGTCGGCGTACGCCTCCTGGCCGATGAGGGCGAGATGGCTGCCGACCGGCTCGGCGGGCAGGCCGAGCGGCTGGAGGACGACCCGGGCGAGTTCCTTGCGGTCCAGGGCACGGGCCACCGCGCGACGGACGCGTTCGTCGGCGAGGGGGCCCTCGGAGCCGTTGAGGGCGAGCTGGGTGAAGGCGGGCTCGAGGGACTTGCGGACCACGAAGGCGCTCAGCGCCGACTGCCGGCGGGCCTCCTTCGCCTTCGCCTCGCTGCCCTTCGCACCTGCCGTGTCCTTCTCGCTCTTCTCCTCCTCGCCCTCGCCCTCGTCCTCGTCCTCGTCCGCCGGGGCCTTCCCGTCCTCCTCCGCGACCTTGCTCTTCTCGCTCTTCTCGCTCTTCTCGCTCTTCTCGCTCTTCTCGCTCTTCTCGCTCTTCTCGCTCTTCTCGCTCTTCTCGCTCTTCTCGCTCTTCTCCGAGGACTTGCCCTTCTCGCCCTTCGCGCCCGCCGTGTGCGTCGCGTCCGTCGCGGAGGCCCCCTGCAACGGGGCACCGTCCTTGTGCCGGGCGGCGAGGGTGATGCGTTCGGCCTCGGCGGGATCGACCTCGGCCAGATCGAGCTTGTCGTCGGCGAGCGCGGTGGCCCGCTTGTCACGGGCGACGGCCACCAGGTCGATCTCGGCGAGCTTGCCGGGGCGGCCCCACCAGCGCGGGTTGCGCGTGAGGCTGACCTTGCCGGCCTTGCGGTCGACCTTCTTCACCGCGAAGGGCCCCGCGGTGACCTTGAGCTTGCGCCGCGCGCCGTCGTTGAACGAGTCCGCGGTACCCATGACGTCCTTCGGGTACAGCGGCGAGAACAGCGCCTTCCAGTCGGCGTAGGGCCGGCTGAACGTGACGCGGACCTCCAGGTTGTTCTTGCCCCGCTCGATCTTCTCGATGCGGTCGTAGCCGGCGTTGCGGGCCGTCCAGTAGGCGGAGTCCTTGCCGGACAGAGCACGCCACTGGGCGGCGAAGTCGGCGGCGCCGATCTCGCGTCCGTCGCTCCACACGGCCTGCTGGTTGAGCTTGTACAGCACGACCTGCTTGGGCTCGGTGTCGACGACCTTCGCCGATTCCAGATAGTTGGGGTTGATCTGCGGTCGCCCGTTGGCGTCGAGCCGGTACATCGACGGCAGTACGGCACCGGCGACCCGGGAGGTCGCGGCGTCGGCGTCCGCCTGGAACGCGTTCAGCGTCTCCGGTACGGCGTCCACGGCCCAGCGCAGGGTGCCGCCGTCGGCGATCAGGTCACGGGACGCGGGTGCGATGTCCTGCGCGGCCGCGGGCCTGTCCGCCTCGTCCTCCGCGCTGCACGCGGCCAGGGCGGGTACCGCGAGCACGCCCGCGGTGAGGAATGCGGCCGAGCGCATCACCGCGCGCAGTCCGACGCCGTCGTGGGACATCACTGCAACCTCCGGGGGACGCTCCGCTGTGTGGGGCAGGCCTGCTGCTGAACACATTTGGCCCGCTGGTCACATTTGGTCGTATTTGGAGCTGATCTGATGTATGCGCCCACTGAAGGGGAGCGCGGCCGGACGGAAGCGACGACACGGCGACGGACATCCGGAACCCCACCCGTGCGGCGCAATCCGGGGCGGCTCCCCGGGGCCCGGCCCGCGCCGGGCCCTTGCCGCGCCCGCGGTGCGCCCGTCGCGGGCCGGGCCCCTGGCCACGTGAGGCCCCGTCACCCGCTTTCCCCTCGCCGCGCCCCGGGCGCGCGGGAAAAGCGGACGGCGCACGGGAAAGGCGGTCGGCGCGCCGGGAAAACGGACGGCGCGCGAGGCGCGTTCTGGAGCGTGTGAGCCCTCAATCCGTGCACACGCCTTCACACGGGTACGTGTGACGCGCAACACTCGCAGGCGCATGAACGTTGCCGCCTGGGGCCGCAGGGCCCGCGGAAGTGAGGGCAAGTCATGTCCGTGCACGACGACCTGACGTCAGTCCAGCGCTGCCTCGACGATCTGCAACGGTCGGTGCGGCGCCTGGAACAGCAGATGGGCGCCGGTCTGGAGATGCGCCGCGTACGCGCCGACGCCGACCACCTGCGCGAGAGCGTCGCGCTGCTGCGCGAGGCCACCGCGGGCTCCTCCCGGCTCCCGGCCGCGCCCGGACCGGCGGGACCCGCGTCCGGCCGACGGCCCGACCTGGTGCCCATCCCCGACACCCCGTACGACAGCTCCCTGTGGACCGATTCCGACGACGAGGGTCTCGGCGCGCACCACGGTCCCTCCCACTGAGCGCCCTCGACACCGGCGCGCCCCCGAACCCGACCGGAGTGCGAAGTTGGCCACTGGTACGGAACCCCATCTGAACAGCGGCGGTGTACGAACCGGTACGCGCGCCGCGATCGCCGCCCCGCATCTGCGGACCGACCGCTGGTGGCTGGCGCCCGCCGCCACCGCGGCCGGGTTGCTGGCCTTCGTCGTGTACTCGACCTGGCGGGCCTTCTCCGACACGCACTACTACGCTGCGCCGTACGTCTCGCCGTTCTACTCGCCCTGTCTGGCGGAGCGCTGCGAGACCATGCGCGCCGGACCGAACACGGATCTGTTCGGGAGCTGGTGGGGCATCTCCCCCGCGATCATCATCCTGATCTTCCCGCTCGGTTTCCGGCTGACCTGCTACTACTACCGCAAGGCCTACTACCGGGGCTTCTGGGCGAGCCCCCCTGCCTGTGCGGTCGCCGAGCCGCACAAGAAGTACACCGGCGAGACCCGCTTCCCGCTGATCCTGCAGAACGTCCACCGGTACTTCTTCTACGCGGCCCTCGTCGTCGCCGGGATCCTGACGTACGACACCGTGCTGTCCTTCCGCGACGAGCACTACGCGTGGGGCCACATGGGCCTCGGCACCCTGGTGTTCCTGGTCAACATCACGCTGATCTGGGCGTACACCCTCTCCTGCCACTCCTGCCGGCACATCGTCGGCGGGAAGCTCAAGCACTTCTCCAAGCATCCCGTGCGCTACCGGATGTGGCAGTGGGTCGGGAAGCTGAACGCCCGTCACATGCTGCTGGCCTGGGCGTCGTTGGTGAGCGTGGCGCTCGCCGACTTCTACGTGTACCTGGTCGCGTCCGGCGCCTTCGACGATCCGCGCTTCTTCTAGATTGGGTGGAGCCCCCTGATGTCCGTGGTCGACCGACAGGAGTGGGACGTCGTCGTGGTCGGTGCCGGTGGCGCCGGACTGCGTGCCGCCATCGAGGCACGCGAGCGCGGTGCCCGTACGGCGGTGATCTGCAAGTCGCTGTTCGGCAAGGCTCACACGGTGATGGCCGAGGGCGGCATCGCGGCCGCCATGGGCAACGTGAACTCCGGCGACAACTGGCAGGTCCACTTCCGCGACACCATGCGCGGCGGCAAGTTCCTCAACCAGTGGCGGATGGCCGAGCTGCACGCCCGGGAAGCCCCGGACCGCGTATGGGAGCTGGAGACCTGGGGTGCGCTGTTCGACCGCACGAAGGACGGGCGGATCTCGCAGCGCAACTTCGGCGGCCACGAGTACCCGCGCCTCGCCCACGTCGGCGACCGCACCGGACTCGAGCTGATCCGCACGCTCCAGCAGAAGATCGTGTCCCTCCAGCAGGAGGACATGAAGGAGACCGGTGACTACGAGTCACGCCTGAAGGTCTATCAGGAGTGCACCGTCACACGGGTGTTGAAGGACGGACAGCGCGTCTCCGGAGCCTTCTGCTACGAGCGGGAGTCCGGCCGCTTCTTCGTCCTCGAAGCGCCCTCCGTCGTGATCGCCACCGGCGGCATCGGCAAGTCCTTCAAGGTGACGTCCAACTCCTGGGAGTACACGGGGGACGGGCACGCGCTGGCGCTCCTCGCCGGGGCGCCGCTGCTGAACATGGAGTTCGTGCAGTTCCACCCGACGGGCATGGTCTGGCCGCCGTCGGTCAAGGGCATCCTCGTCACCGAGTCGGTGCGCGGCGACGGCGGAGTCCTCCGCAACTCCGACGGCAAGCGGTTCATGTTCGACTACATCCCCGACGTCTTCAAGGAGAAGTACGCGCAGTCGGAGGAGGAGGGCGACCGCTGGTACGAGGACCCGGACCACAACCGGCGTCCTCCGGAGCTGCTGCCGCGCGACGAGGTCGCCCGGGCGATCAACTCCGAGGTGAAGGCGGGCCGCGGATCACCGCACGGCGGCGTCTTCCTTGACGTCTCGACCCGGATGCCCGCCGAGGTGATCAAACGCCGACTCCCCTCGATGTACCACCAGTTCAAGGAGCTGGCCGACGTCGACATCACGGCGGAGGCCATGGAGGTCGGGCCCACCTGCCACTACGTCATGGGCGGCATCGCGGTCGACTCGGACACGGCGGCGGCTCGCGGCGTACCCGGGCTGTTCGCGGCCGGCGAGGTCGCGGGCGGCATGCACGGCTCCAACCGGCTGGGCGGCAACTCCCTCTCCGACCTGCTGGTGTTCGGGCGGCGGGCCGGGCAGCACGCCGCGGAGTACTCGGTCGGTCTCACCGGGGAGGGCACTCGCCCGCCCCTGGACGACACCCAGATCGACGCGGCCGCCGCGGAGGCGCTGCGGCCCTTCTCCGCCGAGGGACCGGAAGCCGCCTCGGCCGCCGGTGCGCGGGCCCCGGGTGCGCGCCCGCCGGAGAACCCGTACACCCTGCACCAGGAGCTCCAGCAGACGATGAACGACCTGGTCGGCATCATCCGCCGCGAGGCCGAGATGGAACAGGCCCTGGAGAAACTCGCCGAGCTGCGGGTACGGGCGCGCCGGGCAGGCGTGGAGGGCCACCGTCAGTTCAACCCGGGCTGGCACCTCTCCCTGGACCTGCGCAACATGCTCCTGGTCAGCGAGTGCGTGGCACGGGCGGCGCTGGAACGCACGGAGTCGCGCGGCGGGCACACCCGCGAGGACCACCCTGCGATGGAGCGCTCCTGGCGCCGGATCAACCTCCTGTGCCAACTGACCGACCCCACCGGCGGATTGGCGGCCACCGACCCGGTGGCCGGACAGATCGACCTGGTGAGCGAGACCACCCGACCCATCCGCCCCGACCTGCTCGCCCTCTTCGAGAAGGAGGAGCTGGTCAAGTACCTCGCCGAAGAGGAGCTGTACGAGTGAGCAGCCGCAAGGAGTGGTACGAGCGGGAGCGGTACGAGGAGGCGCGGTACGCGTGAGCAGCTACGAGGCCCGCTTCAAGGTGTGGCGCGGAGACGTGAAGGGCGGTGGCCTGAAGGACTTCGAGGTCGAGGTCAACGACGGCGAGGTGGTGCTGGACATCATCCACCGGCTCCAGGCCACCCAGGCCTCCGACCTCGCGGTGCGCTGGAACTGCAAGGCGGGCAAGTGCGGTTCGTGCTCGGCGGAGATCAACGGCCGGCCGCGGCTGCTGTGCATGACGCGGATGTCGGTGTTCACCCGCGAGGAGACGATCACCGTCACACCGCTGCGCGCGTTCCCGGTCGTACGGGATCTGGTGACCGACGTCGGCTTCAACTACGACAAGGCGCGGGAGGTCCCCGCCTTCGTGCCGCCCGCCGGTGTCGGACCCGGTGAGTACCGGATGATGCAGGAGGACGTCGACCGGTCGCAGGAGTTCCGCAAGTGCATCGAGTGCTTCCTGTGCCAGGACACCTGCCATGTCGTCCGCGACCACGAGGAGAACAAGCCGGCGTTCGCCGGACCGCGTTTCCTGATGCGGGTGGCGGAGCTGGACATGCACCCGCTCGACGCGGCGGAGGACTCCGGCCTCGACCGCAAACGCACGGCGCAGGACGAACACGGCCTCGGCTACTGCAACATCACCAAGTGCTGCACGGAGGTCTGCCCCGAGGGCATCAAGATCACGGACAACGCGCTGATCCCCTTGAAGGAGCGGGCCGTCGACCGCAAGTACGACCCGGTCGTGTGGCTGGGATCGAAGATCGGCAGGCGGCGGACGTAGGCGAGGACGAAGCGCCGTCCCCTGCCGTCGCGCGTCCTGCCGTCATCACGTGCGCGGTCTGTCCGTCAGCGCGGTCGGGTGTCCGGCGGGACGGCCTCGCGGCCCGGGCGCTGCCCCAGCGCCTGGAACACCAGGCTCACGACGAACAGGGCGATCCCGCTCATGGCGTAGGGCGTCAGGTCGGCGTCGGGCCCGTGGAACGGTCCCAGGAACAGGAACAGGGACATGCCCACGGCCCCCGCCAGCGCGCCCCCTCCCCACAGCTTCGGCCGCAGGACCCGGCGGCCGACCCACGGCGGCACCCAGTCCGTCGCGAGGGCCGCGATCCCGAATCCGGCCTGCGCGGTGACGATCAGTGCCGCGAACCCCACGAGATACCAGTGCATCGACTCCTCGTTCCCCCCGCGTACCGGCGACGGCACGCGTCCCGATCATGACACGCGGGGCGGCGGCGGTCATCCCCCGCGAACCCACCCTTCGCGGTACGCCGTCCAGTCCGTCTCCGTCGCGGCGAAGTCCACGTACAGGGCCACTCCGAAGCGCTCGCGGGTGCGGTCCGTCCGGGAGAGGCCGAGGCGGGTCCCGCGTACGGCGGCCTCGACCGTCTCGGCGTACGCGTGGTGGCCGGCGGTGTCGTCGTGGAAGAACGGCAGGCCCATCAGCAGGTCGGTCGACTCAGGGGTGACCTCCAGGGCGAGGGAGGTCTGCTGGGCGACGTAACCGCCGTACAGGCTCTGGAGCGGCATGCCGGTGTCGTACGACATGACGGCGATCTGGTCGACCCGGCGGGCCACCTGCCCGAAGTACGACTGGGACCACCACTTGGGGTGGCCGGTGAGGGTTCCGGCGGCCGAGTGGAGGGCCGGGAGCGGGTCGATCTGGTGGGAGGCGACGGAGAGCGGGACGTGCCGGGCGCGGGTGAGCACGCGCAGGTCGTCGAGGAGCGAGAGGTAGTGGGCGTCGCCCGAGTGGAGGGGCTCCAGGTCGAAGTGGACGCCGTCGAACCCGGCGTCGAGGACCTGCCCGGCCGACCGCACGACGGTGTCGCGCGTCCCGGCCCGTTCCAGCCGCAGCCCGTCCGGCCCCTCGCTCGCCAGCTTGTCGCCCAGCCAGGCCTGGACCCGTACGCCGTCCAGGCGGCGGTGCACCGCGGTGATCAGCCAACGGGCGGACGGATACGCCGTCGCCGGCAGCGAGCCGTCGTGCTCCAGCGGGCCGGCGTGCACGTACAGATCCCGGATGCCGCTGCTCCGCAGGCGCGCCGCCAGCGCGTCGATGTCCGCCTCGCCCTTCCGGCCGTCCACCCAGGCATGCCCGAGCCAGAGCGCGTCCCGGTTCCGGGTCTGGGTCCCGGGAGCCGGATCGCCCGCGTAGTTCACCCGGAGGGCGATTCCAGCGGCGAGGATGGGAAGCAGCACGACGAGCACCAGTCCGAGGGCGGCACGCTTCAGCAGCCGCGACCTCGGATGCCGCCAGCCCCGCGCGAGCCGGAGCCACCCGGCACGAACAGCGGAGCCCGACCCCCGCCCGGGCGCGAGAACGGGAGCGGATAGGGGCTCGCCCCCTTCGGGCGCGGCGGACTCCGCTCCAGCGACCGTCGCCGACCCCGCTTCGCCGCTGGGCGCCGACCCCGCTTCGGCGGTGGGCGTCGGCCCCTCCCCGCCGGTGGGCGTCGGTGCCTCCCCGCCGGTGGGCGCCACCCCCTCCCCGCCGGAGTGCGTCGGTGCCTCCCCGCCGGTGGGCGTCGGCGGATCCTCGGCGGTGGGCGGCTCCGGTTGTGTGTGCACGTGCCGTGTGTCCGGTGCCGTCTCTGTCGGTTTCCTCGACTCGGCCTGGCGCCCCGCGTCCATCCCCCGCACCCCTCCCCTATACCCCCGTATCTCCCGTACCTTAGGCGCCCCACCTCCCCGTATCCCGGTCGCGGAGGCGCCCGAGCGGCCATACGCTCCCAAATGTGACGTCGTCCCCGAGTCGAAGCCGGTCGTGCCGGGCCCCGTCGCACATAGCCGTGCGGGTCGCGCATGCCGTGCTCGGGGGGCTGGTGGCGGTGGGGTGGCTGGTGCTGCCGCCGGCATGGGCGGAAGCCGACGATTCGGCCACCGTGGCGCGGAGTGCGGACGTGACCGCCCCGGCCGTCGCCGCCCCGGACGACGGAACGACGACCGGCGATCTCGTACCGCCCCTGGTCGCCGTCGGCGCCGCGGGTGCGCTGGCGGCGTACGCCTACACGCGCCGCAAGCGGCGGGCCACGACACGGACGACCCCCGGCGGCGACAACCACGGGCTCGTCCCGCCTCACGAACTCGACCGGCAGGCCCGGAAGTTACTCGTCGACATCGACGACTGCGTCCGCACCAGTGCCGAGGAGCTCCGCCTCGCCGCGGCCCGTTCGGCGGCCGCCGCGGTCGAACCGTACGCGGAAGCGCTGACGTACGCGGAAGCCGAACTCGCCACGGCCTTCCGGCTGCGGCAGCACCTCGACGAGGCGGACGTGGGCGAGGGCGGCAGCAGGGGCGCACTGGAGGAGATCGTCGCCCGGTGCCAGGACGCCGGGCGGCGGCTGGACGCGGCGGCGCCGGGCTTCGACCAGCTCCGGGCGCTGGAGCGGAACGCGGCGGCCGCCCTGGAGTCCGCCGGGACCCGCTTCCGGGAACTCGCCGCGCGCACCCCGGCCGCCGAGGCCACGCTCGCCGATCTCCACGAGCGGTACGCCCCCGCCGCATCGCTCCCGGTCGCCGGCGACGTCGAACAGGCCAAGGACCGGCTCGTGTTCACCACCCTCCATCTCAACCAGGCGCGGCAGTACGCCGACAGGGGCGACGGCGCGAGAGCGGCCGCCCATCTGCGGGCGGCGGAGGGGGTGGTGGAGCAGGCCGGGGTCCTGGTGAACGGCGCGGACCGGCTGGCGGGCGAACTGGCCTCCGCGGTGGCGAAGTTGCCCATGGCCGTGGCGGCGGTGCAGGCCGTCCTGGATACGGCACATGGGCTCCCGCCGACCGGGAGAGCCGGTTCCGCGGACCGACACCGCCCGGACGCCGACCGCCTCCCTGCCCGTTCCGTTCCGGATGGCGGGCCTGATTCCGGAGCCGACGCCGCTTCCGAGGCCGCCCCCGACTCCGGAGCCGGAGCCGCTTCCGGAGCCGGGGCCGGATCACGCGAAGGCGCCGCTGCCGGTGCCGGATCCGCTGCCGGTTCCCGACCGGGCGCCGGTTCCGGTGACCTTGTCGGGCGGTTCGGGCATACCGAGGTGCTGCTCGCCGGGGTGCGTCACGCGATGGCGGCCGGACCGTACGATCCGCTGGACGTGCTGCGCCGGGTGGTGGACGCGGGTGCCGCCCTCGCCGGAGAAGGGGGCGGCGACGTTCCTGACGGGCGCGCTCACGCGCTTCTCCCCGCCCGCGGCGCGCTCGCCGGAGCGGCGGACTTCATCGGCACGCACCGCGGAGCCGTCGGCAGCGAGGCCCGCACACGGCTGGCCGAGGCGGAACGCCTGCTCGGGCGGGAGGCCTCCGCTCTCTCCGAGGTGCGGCGGGCCGATGAGTTCGCCCAGGAAGCGCGACGGCTCGCCGAGCGGGACGTACGGGCGTACGGCAACCCCGCGGGCGGTCGCGGGGGCGCGGGAGCCGGCGGGGCGGTGCTCGGCGGGATCCTCCTGGGCGACGGTGAGGGCCCGGTGAGCTACGGCGGCCCGCACACCCGGGGCCGCCGGGCGGCATCCTTCACCTGACGCTGCCGACCGGCCTGCCTCCTCCGGCCGGCCGGCCGCTCCGCGCGGTCGCCCTCAGAACAGGCTCAACAAGGCCTCAGCCGGGTCGGCGAGCCCCGTCTCCCCGTCCGGCAGCGGGAGTTCGAACCACACGGTCTTCCCGCGCGGGGTCCGGCGGGAGCCCCACCCGGCGGAGAGGAGGCCGACGAGCTGCAGGCCCCGCCCGCCCTCGTCGGTGTCGCGGGCACGGCGGCGGCGCGGCTGGACGAGGCCGGCGTCCCAGACCTCGCAGACGAGGGTGCGGTCGAGGAGCAGCCGCAGTCTGATCTCGCCCTCGCCGTACCGCAGGGCGTTGGTCACCAGCTCACTGACCAGAAGTTCCGTCGTGTCGACGAGCGGCTCAAGGTCCCAGGCGACGAGCTGTGTGCGCGCGTACTCACGGGCCCGCCCCACGCTGCGCGGCTCGCGCGGCAGGGTCCAGTCGCCGACGGACTCGGCGGGCAGCCCCTGGACGCGTGCCATGAGCAGGGCGATGTCGTCCTCGCCGTGGTGGGTGTCGAGGGTGTTGAGAACGTGGTCGCAGACGTCCTCCAGCGGACTGGAGGGGTCGGTGAGGGCACCGACGAATGCCTGCAGGCCCTCGTCGAGGGGGTGGTCGCGCGATTCGACCAGTCCATCCGTGTAGAGCGCCAACAGCGCACCTTCGGGTAGTTCGACCTCCACCTCCTCGAAGGGCTCGCCGCCCACCCCGAGCGGCATCCCGGGCGGCACGTCGAGCATCAGCGCGGTCTCGCCGGGCTCGACCAGCACGGGGGGCAGATGGCCCGCGTTGGCGAACGTGCACCGGCGGGTCACGGAGTCGTAGACGGCGTACACGCAGGTCGCGAGATACACCTCGGAGAGGTCGGCGTCGCGGGACTGGCGGGCCGTGCGGGTGGCCTGCTGGACCCCTCCGGGGGTGCCGAGTCCGCGCGCGATCTCGTCCAGTGCCGAGAGGACTTCGGCGGGTTCGAGATCGAGCAGGGCCAAGGTGCGTACAGCGGTGCGGAGTTCACCCATCGCCACGGCGGCGCGCAGCCCGCGGCCCATCACGTCGCCCACCACGAGGGCCGTGCGGTGGCCGGGGAGTTCGATGACGTCGAACCAGTCACCCCCGACCTCCGTCGCCGCGTTGCCCGGCAGATAGCGGCACGCGATGTCGAGGCCGGAGGCCTCGGGGTCGCCCGGGGGGAGCAGGGACCGTTGCAGTATCAGGGCGCGTTCGTGCTCGCGGCGGTACAGGCGCGCGTTGTCGATGCAGACGGCCGCGCGGGCGGCCAGCTCCACCGCCAGGGCGCGGTCGCGTTCCCCGAACGGCTCGCTGCCCTTCGTACGGGAGAACTGGGCGAGGCCCACCACCGTGTCGTGGGCGACCATCGGGACCGCGAGCGTCGACTGGATGAGGCCGCCCTCTTCGGCGGGGATGTGCTGCGGCCGGGCGGTGCGCAGGGCGTCCGCACAGGGCGAGTTGAACGGGTAGTGGTGGACCGCGCCGACGGCGACGGGTGCCGGACCGCCGACGAACGGCGCGTCGGAGACGGCGCTGGCGAAGGCGACCCGGCGGAGTTCGGCACTGCCGTCCGCGAGACCCGGCGGGGTCTCGTCGCCGGCCAGCAGCCCCTGGTACAGGTCGACGGTCGCGAGGTCGCAGAAGCCGGGGACCACGACGTCGAGGAGTTCGCGTGCGGTGGTCTCCAGGTCGAGGGAGTTGCCTATACGGGCGCCCGCCTCGTTCAGAAGGGCGAGATTGCGTCGTGCGGCGGCCGCTTCACGGGCGGCGGCACGGCGGGCGGTGATGTCGGTTCCGAGCCAGGCGATACCGATGGGGCGGCCGCTTCCGCCGTGCACCCGGTAGAGGTTGACGGACCAGTGCCGGCGCTCGTCGGAGCCGGGCGCATATCCGGTGACGTGCATGTCCGTGATCGAGTCGCCGGTCTCCAGGACCCGGCGCAGGATCGCCGTCACGCGCTCAGCCTCGGGGCGCGGGAGATAGTCGTGGACGCCCTTGCCGCGGTGGTCGTCGACGCTGCCGCCGAAAATCGAGGCGAACCGCTGGTTGGCGCGCCGGACCCGGAGGTCCGTGTCGATCAGCAGGAAACCGAAGGGAGATTGACCGAAAATCGCCTGCGAGGCGGCGAGGTCCGTCTCGATGCTGCGCAGGGTGCGGACGTCCACGACGATGCATACGGCGGCCCGCTCACCGTCCTCGGTCACGGTGGGCATCACATAGACCTCGGCGAGGCCCTCGGTGACCTCGTCGGCGCTCTCACCGGTGTCTTCGGAGGCGGGCGCCCGGAAGGGCACCAGACCGGTCCACTCGCGGCCGTCCAGGATCTCCGCCATCTTCCGCTGGCCGAACTCGCGCCGGTCGGCGGTGACGAACGCCTCGATGGGGTCCATGCCGACGGCCCGCTCCGCGGGGATGCCGAAGATCTGCTCGGCCCGCAGACTCCACTGGTCCACCAGCCCGTCGGCGCCGATGGAGAAGGAGGCGACCTTGATGTAGTCGTAGATCGAACCGGGCGGGCTGCTCTGCCACATCGCGTCACCCGGCACCTCGCCGGCCGCGGCGCCGGCCAACTCGGTCCCCGTGCCGCCCGTCTCCTCGCCCGTGGCGTCGCCCGCGTCCTCAGCGGGAACCGTGCGTGCGAAATCGCCCGCCGCATCAGCCCTCGCGCCGTCCGACGGGTCCTCGGACTCCGTGGCCTTCGCTGGTATCTCGCTCACGCGAACCGTCCCCTCCAGCTCACCGCGTCCGGCACCGGTCACCGGGGGCGGCTGCCCGCAGTATCCAGCACTACGGCGCCGCACGACACGGTGTTCACGATCACAGCACGGTCCCGATGGTTTTTGGACCGGCCGCGTCATACTCCCAGTCTTCTAACCAGGTGGCGCCCCGTCGAATCAAAGAATCCGATGCCCGTCGACGACCCGATCCGGCCAGGTGTCGTACGGGCATCCGGACCCTGCGCGTCTCAGCCCGGAACAGCCAGTTCGAACCAGACGGTCTTGCCGGTGTCTCCGGGCCGGGTGCCCCAGCGTCTGCACGAGCCGGCCACGAGCTGGAGTCCGCGGCCGCTCTCGTCCGACGCGTCGGCGGCCCGTTCGCGGGGCGGGTCGGGCAGCGGGTCGGAGACCTCGACGCGGAGAGCGCCCGTCACGTCCTCGGGACGTACGAGACGGACGCCGATCGGGCCCGTCGCGTGCCGCAGCGAGTTCGTGACCAGTTCACTGACCAGCAGCGCGGCGATGTCTCCGAGCGAGTCGAGTTCCCATGCGTGCAGCTGCCCCCGGACGACCGCGCGGGCTGTGCGGACGGCACCCGGCTCCGCGGGAAAGGTCCACTCGGCGCAGTCGCCTTCGATGTCGATCAAGCCGATCACTTCCCAGACCAGGAACCCACCCATGTCCGGTTTCGTGGGATTAATGGGCACATACCCGATATCCGTGATGCTTTACCGCACCCGGGGGCACACTGTGGCGCGAACGGCGTACGAACTCCCCACCCGGCTCGTCACACGCCCGGGCCGAGCCACGGCAGCGCGCCCTTGACCGCCCCCACGTCCTGGTCCAGCCAGTCCACGTCCCAGATCTCTCCGGGGGCCAGCCAGCGCAGCTCGTCGTGATCCTCCAGCGGCGCGGGTTCGGCCGAGCCGGGCAGCATCCGGGCGGCCCACACCACCAGCACGTATCCCGGCTTCAGGGGCCACTCGCCGGGGACGCGCTCCAGCACTTCCGCCTCGACGCCGAGCTCTTCGCGCAGCTCGCGCACGAGGGCGCGCTCGGGGGTTTCGCCCGGTTCGACCTTGCCGCCCGGCAGTTCCCAGCGCCCCGCGAGGTCGGGGGGCGCGCTGCGGCGGGCGGCGAGCAGGCGCCCACCGTGCACCAGGGCGGCTCCGACCACCATGATCCGTTCCGTCATGCGCCGGAGCCTACGGGAGCGGAGCGGGGTCCCGGGCGGGGCGGATCACCGCGTTCCGTTCTGCCCGATCCGCTCGACCCAGTAGAGCTGCCTGTGCCCGCGGTCGTCCAGGCTGTCCGCGATCTTCTGCGCCTCGGCGCGGGTCGCGTACCTGCCCACGCGATAGCGATTGCCGTTGTCGTCCTGCCGTATGACGAGCCAGGGAAGAGTGATCGTGCCGTCGTTCATCCAGCTCCTCCACTTCCCACCCCGGGCCCCCGCCGAACCCCGCACGCCAACGAAACCGCAATACGCATATGCCCGAGCCTACGCCTAACCTTCACTCAGCGAATACGGCTTTTCACAAAGAGGTACGCAACCGGCCAGTAGGCGACGCCGACCCAGGGGGCGCACGCCGTCGAACACGCCGCACACCGCTCCCCGCGCGCTCTCGAACAGGGCGAAGTCGTTTCTCGGCCCGCCACTTGAGAAAGGCCAGATTCCAACCGGACTCCCGGACAGCCCCGTTGAGGCGCGGACCCCCGTGCCGCGCCTCAACGCCGGACCGCCCCTCGGCCCCGACCGGGACGGGCGAGCGGAACAGGCCACCGGAGCGGGCCACCGGGAGGGGAGGCCGGCGGTCCGAACCGGGACCGCCGGTCATGGACACCCGCCCGGAGCCCGGCCGCTACGCCCTCCGGAGGTGACGTGCGGTCACTTCACCGGCAGGTGGTAGGCGATCCGGTATCGGTCCGCCGGGACCACCACGTCCGCCGTCTCCACCGGACGGCCCGAGGCGTAGAACGTCCGCTGGATGACGACGACCACGTGCCCGGGCACGCCGCCCAGCGCGAGGAGTTCCTCGGCGAGGCCGGGGCGCGCGCCGACCTCCTCGGTGACGTTGTCCACGATCACGTCGATGGCCGCCATGCGCTCGACGACACCCATGCCGCCGAGCGGCCCCTCCTCGGGGAGCATCACCGGCGTGCGCCCGGTGACGGCGAGCGGCTCCCAGGACGTGGAGAGCATCATCGCCTCGCCGCCGTCCCGGAAGACGTAGTTCGTGCACATCACGCGGTCGCCCGGCTGGATGGCCAGCCGCTCGGCGATCGCGCCGCTCGCCTCGACCTGCCGGCTGTTGGACTCCCATGTGCCGCGTACGGCGAGGTCCGCCTGCTCCTGACGGAAGGGGGTGGCGCCGCTGTCCGGCCGGTATCCGGAGCGGGCGACGCGGCGCGGCACCGGCCGCTCCCGCACATAGGTGCCCGAACCGGAGCGGCCCTCGACCAGGCCCTCGGCCATCAGCACCTTGCGCGCCTCCAGGGCGACCGTGTCGGAGACGCCGTACTCCTCGCGGATTCTGGCCTGCGAGGGGAGGCGGGTGTGCGGTGCCAGCGAGCCGTCGACGATCTTCTTGCGGAGATCACCCGCGACACGCAAGTACGCCGGCTGCTCACCGAAAGTCACTTGGCCGCTCCCATCAGGTTGTACAGACAGCAACAGCGTGGCAACCGTGGGTTGTGCCATGCAAGCGGAGGCCAGAGAATCACTCGATGTGATGACGCGAGCGTCCTGAGGGCTTTACGCAGGCACTTTCTCCCCGCTATGGCCGCCGTCACACCTCGATTCCGGCACCGCCTTCACCGCCGCCACCCGTGCCGCCGCCCTCGTCGTACCTCGGCGGGGTGGTGGCGAGCCCCAGAGCTTTGCGGGTGGTGACCGTCTTCTTGGGGTCGATGAGCTTCAGGCCCTTCGCGTAGTGGGCGGAGAAGGTGTCCGCGTCCGGCGCGTCCGCGGCCTTCGCCCATTCCTTCGCCGAGAGCTCCATGTCCTTGGCCAGGGCGGCGACCGGCTTGGCCGCGGCCGGCGCGAACCTGTGGGCGGGCAGCCCGTCCGCCTCCCACGCCAGCGCCTCCGAGACCGTGTCCGCCCACTCCTTGTAGCCGGGCAGGTCGTCCTCGATGTACTCGGCGTCGGGCGCCGAGTCCAGCGCGTTGTCGATGGACCGCGCCGAGCTCAGATAGGAGTACTGGTCGGGGTTCAGCGTCAGCTGGTCCTTGCGCAGGGAGCCCGTCAGGCTGCCCTTCTCGTCGGTGTTCCCGAACAGACAGCTGACCTCGTGATCGCCACGGCGCCAGCTCTGCGACGTCGGCGTGAAGTAGTACACGTCGACGTCGTCCGGGACCGCCCAGGAGTCCATCGCGTACATGTTCTGGAGCAGGTCGCAGCGTTGGTCGGCGGTATCGACGACCGCGCTGTCCCCCGGGTAGTCGCCGTCGCCCATCGCGAAGTCCGCGAACACCTCGGCGTCGTGCTCGCCCGCGCACGGCACCTTGTCGACGTCGAACGCCAGGCCCCCCAGCGAGCCGCTGAGCGTGTCGAAGCACTCGCCCACCTCCAGCGAGAACGCGGTGCCTCCCGAGTCGTTCGCCGCGCCCTGGAACCCGTCCCAGAAATCGCGCGCGCCACCCGTGGCGACGACGAGCGCGAGCAGCCCGATCCCGATCGACGACATCACCATGCCGCCCACCGCCATCCCCTTGCCGCGCTCCCCGCGCTTCTTGATCTGGACGAGCGCCACGCTCCCGAGCACCAGCCCGACGGCGGGCAGGAAGCAGAGGATCCCGAGGACCAGCGCCGCGATCGCGAGCCCGTTGACGGGCACCGGCCGGTTGTACGGGGAGTAGCCCTGGCCCCAGGGCTGGTACGGGGGTCCGTACGGGGGCTGCTGGTAAGGGCCTTGCTGGTACGGGCCGCGGGGATCCGGAACCTGCGGATACGGAGGCGGGTAGGCACCGGGCCTCCCCTGAGCGCCCGGCGGCGTCCCTGGCGGCGGGTACTGCCCCTCTGGCTGCTGCGGCCCGGGCGGCGGGGGTATGGCCACGAGTTCCCTTGCTTCTCGTCCACGTGCGGTGGAACCTGCGTACGGCTGCCGGATGGCTGCGCGCATCGTAAGCGCGGCACGACCAGGGGCGTAAAAGAGGTCGGCCCTGGCGCTGTCGGGACGACGAACGGACGGGCCACCCGCCGACGAGCCGCCGGACGGCGCAGAGCATCGGGACGGCGGGCGCCAGTGGACGGGGCGGATGCGGGTCGACAACGGGAAGGCGGGTGCCGGTCGGCGGGACGGATGCTGGTCGGTGCCGGGACTGTGGGCGCCGGTGAGCGTCCGGGCCGTGGAGAGCGCTGGGGGCGGAAGGGCGGACGCCGCCGCCGTAACACGCCTGCCGGTGCACGGCAGTGACGCTCCGTCACCCGGTCTCGCGTCTAACCTGCGCCTATGACTCCACTGCCGGACTGCTTCTGCCCGACGGACGGCACCCGTGTCCCGGCCGGCTCGCTCGCCTGGTGCTGCCCGGTCTGCCGCGGGCCGCTCGATCTCGACTTCGCGCCGACCCCGGCGCCTCTCACGTCCCTCGCCGGGCGGGTGAACTCGCTGTGGCGGTACGCGGAGTGCCTGCCGCTGGCCGCGCCCACGGTCAGCCTCGGCGAGGGCCGCACCCCGCTGGTCACCCTCCGCGAGGGCATCTCCGCGAAGCTCGACTTCCTGATGCCGACGCTGTCGTTCAAGGACCGCGGGGCCGTACTGCTGGCCCAACTGGCACTGCGGCTCCGGCCCCGGCAGGTGCTCGCGGACAGCAGCGGCAACGCGGGCACGGCGATCGCCGCGTACTGCGCGCGGGCGGGACTGCCCTGCACGGTGTACGTCCCCGAGGGCACCTCCGCGAAGAAGCTGGAGCAGATCGAGGCGCACGGGGCGCGGCTGCGGGTGGTCGAGGGCGACCGCGAGGCGACGGCACGTGCGGCCCGCGAGGCGGCCGACGAGGAGGGCGTCTTCTACGCCTCGCACGTCTTCAACCCGTACTTCCTGCACGGCACGAAGACGTACGTCCACGAACTCTGGGAGGACCTCGGCGGTCGCCTGCCGGACGTCGTCGTGGTGCCGGTCGGCAACGGCACGCTGCTCCTCGGCGCCGCCCTCGCGGTGGCCGAGCTGCACGCGGCCGGGCTGATCGACCGCAGGCCCGCCCTCTACGCCGTCCAGTCCGCCGCGGTCGCCCCGCTGGCCCACGCCTGGTCCGAGGGCGCCGACGAACTCGTCGGCGTCACCTCCATGGCGCCCACGTTCGCCGAGGGCATCGCGATCCCGAACCCGCCCCGGGCCCGCCAGATCCTGCGCGCGGTACGCGCCTCCGGGGGTGCCTTCCTAACCGTGACGGAGGACCAGATCCGGCACGCGCAGACGGATCTGGCGGGGCGCGGGCTGTACGTGGAGTCCACGGGGGTGGCCTGCTGGGCGGCGGTCCGTGAGGGCGCCCTCGGGCAGCGCGAGACCGTGGTGCCGCTGTGCGGGGCGGGCCTGAAGACGGGGATGGCCCAGGACTGACCTCCGCGGGAACCCTCCGCGGGAACCCTTCATGGGAACCCCGCGGGAACCCGGGCTAGGGGCGTTCCTTCTCCAGCAGCGTGACGCAGCG
Source organism: Streptomyces sp. NPDC005141 (assembly GCF_053599975.1). Taxonomy (NCBI): domain Bacteria; kingdom Bacillati; phylum Actinomycetota; class Actinomycetes; order Kitasatosporales; family Streptomycetaceae; genus Streptomyces; species Streptomyces sp. NPDC005141. Next base: position 71,261 of record NZ_JBSFYW010000037.1, read on the forward strand.
CCCGAGCAGGGCGGCGAGTGTCTCGCGCTCCTCGGCGGTGAACTCGGCGGCGAGGGCGCGCTCGACCCGTCCGGCGCGGGCGTCGGGGTCGTCGAGCGCGGTCGCGCCCTCGTCGGTGAGCCGGCCGCGCTGCGGATCCCGACCACGCTGGTGCGCCGCCGCGGGCGCACACTCGTCGTCCGCTCCCAGTTCGACAAGGGCGGCCCGATGGGACCGGGCACCCCGGAGACCCCGTTCACCGTGGCGTGGGTACACGGCATCTGAACACCCGGCCGACGGGGACGGGCGATCGGTCAGTAGTGATACCGAGCCGCGAGAACGACGATCTCCTTGTCGGTCACCAGGTAGACGAGGCGGTGCTCGTCGTCGATCCGCCGCGACCACACCCCGGGCAGGTGGTACTTCAAAGGTTCGGGCTTGCCGATCCCTGCGAAGGGATCACGCTTGACGTCCTCGATGAGCCTGTTGATCCGGGCGAGCATCTTGCGGTCGTTCCTGAGCCAGGACGTGTAGTCCTCCCAGCCCTGATCCTCGAAGACAAGCCTCACGCGGCACCCGTAGTTGCGTCAGGTGAGTCCGGATCGATCAGCTCGCGCTCCGACACGTTGATGTGGGCCAGGGCGTTCTCGTACGCCTTGAGCAGTCGGCGGGCGTTCGCCGGGGAGCGCAGCAGGTACGAACCCTCGCGCAGCGCCGCGTAATCCTCGGCCGAGACGAGCACGGCGTTGCCGTGCTTGGAGACGATCTCGATGGCCTCGTGGTCGTCGTTGACCTTTTTGATCAGCGGAAAGAGCGCCTTGCGGGCTTCGCTCGCAGTTATGGACATGAGCTGACTCCTCGCATCAAGTGGTACCGGATAACGTACCACTCGCGGGCACCTCGAACGAGGTCAGATCAATGACAGGCCATCAGGAACTCAGCACCGGAAACAGCAAAGGGCCGACTCCCGGAGGAGCCGACCCCATTGACCCGCATGTTCGCCAGGTTGCCTACGTGGTGTTACTTCATCCGCTCAGACGTTGAAGCGGAACTCCACCACGTCGCCTTGAGTGCTCAGAAGGTGTCAGGGGTTCCCCGTGCAACCTGTAGTTTCCGGTCCTACCTGCCTGGACATCGCGCGTGAACGGCTGGCCAACCGTCCCATCCAGTCCCAGACCATGACCGAATACCTCAAGACCTTGAGGGCTCTGGACCTTGAGGAGGTCCCCTTCTCAGAGGTCAACCTCTCCGTCCTCTCATCCCGCTTGAAGAGGGTACTGGCTCCCGGTACCCGTAGGAAGCACGCCATCAACCTCCGAGCCTGTCTGGGCATCCCTGTGCCCTGTCCCAAGGCGCAGCAGAAGGTGTACGACCTCCCGACCGTGGAAGAGCTGCACGCCGCCATGGAGGCATCCTCGTACCGCATGTGGGGTCTGGCCATGCTCTATGCAGGCTTGAGGCTCGGAGAGAGCTGCACCAACCAACCCATTAAGGGAAACGTTCTGACTGTCGACAGGCAGAGGCTTCCTGATGGGTCTATCTCGGGACCCAAGACAGCAGGACCGGTCATTGTTCCTCAGTGGTTCGCAGAGGAATATGCGGCTCATGACTTCTCCCGTTCCCACAACACGGTCTATGTGGGTATTCGTAGGGCTGGCAAGAAGGCGGGCATTCAGCTAAACCCCCATCAGCTACGCCATGCATTCGCAACAAACCTCGTTAAGGCAGGAGCACAGCCCAACATCCTTCAAGCGCAGATGCGACACCACGATGTTGCAATTAGCCTCAAGTTCTACGTGCAGCACACGCAGAATGACATCGAGGCAGTAATGGCTAGGTTCGGTAAGTCCTAGTCAAGGAAACGACAGAGCCCCGGCAACCCTTCCAAATGGTTGGGCTTCCGGGGCTCTCCGCTGCTCTGCTATCTCCGCTTGGCTTGGCACTTGAAGCATTCGCATAAGGGCCATTGGCTGCTGAGCATTGGGACTTTAGAGGCTCCCTTGGCTACAGTCCTTGGCTCTGTTCGTTTCCCTGTCTCAGAGTCCACCCGATAGACCCTGATGATGAACGGCACGTCGTCCTGTGCATCTGCCATGGTCAGACGGTACCGCTACACACCACTACACACCACCATATGGCGCCACCTACCGCCACCCACCGCGCTGCGTGGCTGGTCAGAGCCGTACGTTGCGGTCATGACTGATGACATCGGGTACGTGTACCTACGCGTAGCTGACCTGGTGGAGGCTGACATCAGGTCTGGGAAGCTCCCCAGAGGAGCCAGGCTCCCCAACGAGCGGGACATGGGTGCTCAGTACGGGGTTGCGCCCGGTACGGCCAGGAGAGCCGCCAAGGAGCTACGGGAGCGTGGCTTGGTGGTGACGCTCCCCAACAAGGGCACGTTCGTAGTCGAACCACCTGCGTAGCTTGGGGGTTTCAGAGGCCCTTGGATGTGCCGGCCCGCCCCCCTATCCGAAATATGAGGAAGCCCCAGACAACGAAAGTGTCTGGGGCTTCTCGGCTATTCAGCAGTAATCATTGATAAGCAACTCAAGGAACTCAGCGTAGGTCAGGTTAGCTGTCTCCTGGCCAGACACGCTCTGGCCTAAAATCTTCATCACGTCCGGCAAACATGCCCTTGTGATAGGCGCATAGAAGCTGGATATTGCACGGGGTGTTGGTTCCACCCATTTCAAGTGGTGTTACATAGGCAAGCTGTACAGGGTCAAGGTCTGACGGACATTCCTTGCCATCCTCGTAGAAGCAGCGGATAGGGCCGTACATCATCTCCATGAGCATCCAGGTGCTCTCGGGTAGCTCATCCTCTGCGTCCATCTTCTCGGCTCTCACGTTCATGAGCCTCAGGTTCATTAGTCGGTTTGTGCTGGTGATAGTCATTGGGGTTCCGTCCTTTCTAGACGTTGGTTAGGTTGGGGCCTAGCGGCCTATCAGTTCCTCTAGGCCCCGTTGGTATCGCTGGTGTTCCGGTGTTACTGATTTTCCTGGAAGTCGTGATGCTTCCACTTACCATCAGGCTTGTTCCCGTATCTGGGTAGCGGACAGGCATCTGTAATTCTGATAATTGCGTATCCGTTCTCAGATGGGTTGTCCATCTTGCAGAGACAACCTCTTAGTCTCGCTGCCTCGCATCCTGGTAGAAGCCTCAAGGTCTTACGCCTGCTGCTCCATGGAACTAGTGCCAAGCGGTATCTAGGCTTCATCGAGCCTCTGTTAGTTCGCCGTAGACATCTAGCATTACGTCGATGTAGCTGTCATGAACGGTCCTGCATTCCTTGCAGTCTCGGAAGTTCCCGTAGTGTCCACAGGTGATGCGTCCGGCCTTGTAGCCTCTGACAACTTCCATGGCCTCAAGGCCCTTGTTTACAACTGTTCTGTCGCTGGTGTTTCTCATGGGTATAAAACCTCTTTCGTTAAATTAATTGTTGAGTTGTGGGCTTGCCGGCCTGGTGACTGACAAGCCCCGTTGTGTTACTTCTTGTGCTGCTTCTCGTAGGACTTCCGTCCTTCGTAGAAGTCTGCTTCGATGGCTTTCCAGTCAATGTCTGCAAGACTGTCCCGCTCAATGCGGTAGAACCCCAAGTCGAAGCAGATAACGCATAGTTTCAACTTGCTTGAGCCAAGGGGAAAGCGGCTTCTCGCCTTGAGCAGGTATTCACCGCATCCCACACATTTAATGGTGTGCTCACACCCTGGGGTATGAAGCCTTTCCTTGTCGAACCTTTCTGCTGCGCATTCAGTCATTGCGTATCACCTCTCCTGTTTTTACCAGGGCTGCTCATTGCCCCAGATATCCGCTTCTGTCTTGCGTCCTGCATTAACAGGCATCTTGTCCTGTGGCATTGCTTCAATACGAGCCCTCTCAGCACGCCTTACAGGCTTTAGCTCAGGCTCAAAGTTTGGGTTATTGAAAAGGTCCCATGCAGCCTGACGCTTTTCCGCATCCTGCTCACCTTCAAGAACCTTCCTGACCTCTGCATCCTGGTCCTTGCGGAATCCCTCAAGGATGGATGGCTTGGCAGGCTGTACAGGCTTCTGAGGCTCTACCTGGGTTTCCTTGACCTCTGTGGTCTTCTCGACCTTCTGAGGCTCTGAGACTGGCTCTGATGGCTTCTGAGGCTCGGCACGCTCAATGGACTGGACACGCCTACGCTGCTTGTACTTGGCAGGCTCTTCAATAACGTTGTGTCGGTCCTCAAACGGGCAACGTCCCGCAAGAGATGCATAGACCACAATGCGTGCCGGTACTGTCAGGTTGTATTCCTGAACATTGTCCTTGAGGGTACCGACGGGGGTTAGGTATCCCCATGCCTCAAGGTCTGATACGTACTTGGCAACTGTCTTGTCAGTCAGGTTAGTAATAGCTGCAATGGTTACCTGTGTTGGGCGTGCACCCTTGCCAGTGTTGTAATTGGGAAAGTCGCTGTATGCCATTCCAACGGCAGTGTGACCACTACCAGTGCGGGCATCGTATTGCAACGCTGCTCGCCAGTTGAGGATGTATCCAGCCTTATCCTCTCGTCGTGTCTTGCGGTTCGTCATTGGGGTTAATTCCTTCCGTGTATATATTTCTCACATACGCTCTCCTGTCGGTTGGCTATGTGGGTAATGACGTTGGCTCTCTTAGGCTCGAACCCAAGCCTTCTTACCAATTGCCTGCACTGGCATCCCCGCCCTGATGGCACGGTTCTTAATATCCCTTGAACGGTTAGGTCCGTTCACTACGTACAGGGCTTCCATAATTTCCTGCGTGGTGACTAGTTCCTTGCCATTGAATAGGGTCTCTAGTCGGTCCTGATAAACGCTCATAAGTGTTTCTCCTTCGGTTGACCTTATATCTTTAATACTACGGGGTAATGTCCGATATGTCAAGTAGCTCTACTTTATGCATGTAACGTACAAGGACCCTTATGGATACTGGGCTGTGGGCACCTCAAGAAGAATTGGTGGGGGTTTATTGGGGAAATTCAAGAGGTAACGGTTTGGTAACCATTGGAAGGGTGGTAAGGGGAATGGAAGGGGTGTCACAAAACAGTGGATGAGACATCCCGCTAAGAAGGTCTGATGTGGTGGGATGCGTATGGACTGAACTTGCCGGCCTAGGGCTCTCAGGGCTTTTTAGAGACCCTGGTAATTGGTCTGGGCTGTCTGTTGCAGGCAGGTATTTATGACATCAGGATGTTTACCTGAGGCTCTGGCAAGGATGAATGGGGAGCAGCGTTGGTCATGCGTCCCCATGCTGCTCCCTGAGGGCTTGTGTGAGACACCCCGGCATAGAGGCTCAGGGCTTGCCTGAGAAGCCTTGAGAGCCTTGGTAGGTATCAGGGACAAGGAAGGGTGCAGCAGTCTCGGGCATCAGAGGAACACCTAGCCAGGGGTAAGGCTGAGAGCCTGAGGGTCTACCCAGGTTCCGGAAATCCTCCGACACCCCAGATGCTAGGTTCCGGAATTCTTACCGCTAGGTTCCGGAATTCTTACGGCTAGGTTCCGGAAAGTTTCCGCACTATCAGGAGATATCAGAAGTTATCAGAAATAAGGCTACGCCCCTACGGGGCTACGCCCGTAAGGACAAGGAAGTATCTAGAACAAGGAGTGATGAGGAATTGGGTAATTGGTCGTTGGATAGTTGGTAGTTGTTGAACCTCTTCCTTGACTTAATTAGTTACCTGCTCCTTCCTTGCTCTTCTTAGAAGTAGACGCCCCGACCTTGCGTAGTTAGAAATAGACCCCCGCGATGATGTTGGAATGGCGTAACCTCCATCCATCCTTGACCCATGAGGATAGGTAGCTCTCCCTCCTCTCCCTGTAGCTAAGACCCATAGAGAGGGGCCCACCCCCCTGTAGGAAATAGAGGGGGGTGCGAGCAAGCCTCTCAGAGTTTTTGGTCCTCACGCGTTAGGCATCTCCCTTGTCGTCAAGGTGACGATACACAAACGACTGGCACCAATTTCCCCATATATTTAGGGAGCCTAAGGACTCGAACGTACACACCCCTTTCTAAGCCATATATAAGGGAAACCGGCTGGTCCCAATTCCAGGCATATATAAAGGGGATTGAGAACAGACATGAATGTTCACCGGGGCTTCTAGTGCATACGTTCAAGCGGAGCGCTAGGCCCATCATTCCTTGTCGGAAGTAGCTTCAAGGTGCAACCATAAGCGGGAAATGGTAAACTTAGTATTGTCATTGAGGGTTTAAGTTTCCCCCGGATAGGTTTCCGTCGCTGGTGTACCTGTTCGGGGGTCCTTTCATAGGGGCTAGGTCTTGCACAGGGGCCTAGCCTCTTTTGGTTTATATGCCGGTCCACAAGACGAAACAAGGCCAGAGGTTCGCAATTGAGCTTCTGGCCTCTTGTCATCTTCGAGCATTACCAAGGCCCTGTATGGCCTTGTGTGAAAGAGGGGTACTAGGGGAGCGGTATTAGTTATCAGGTCCCCAGAAAGGCTCCTGTAGCTTCCTGGGGACGTATTCAGGAGTCTAAGGAACCGAACGTACACAGTCATTCCTATCGCACACATTAGGAAACTGGCTGAACTCAAGCTCATACATATACTTAGGCTGCCTAATATTCGACACGAATACTCGAACGTTCAAGGGCATACGACATGCGTATGCGTTCGAGCGTGTGGAGCCATTGATACGTATACATAGGGGCGTTCGACTGTTCGACACGAATGCGAATGCGAATGCGGCATCGTTCGACGTACTACTCGAATACCGTAAGAACCCTTTGGCATGTCTGATAATGGCTGTACGGCCCTAGAAATTACGGGGCTACCTGGGGAGCGGCAGGGCATTCAAGGCTCCCAGAATGGCGTACAGGGCTTCCTAGAGGCATCTCAGCAGGTGTGGGTATATCTTCCACGGGGGGATTGGTGCAATGCCAAGTGGTGTGCCATAGATACGGGGGGTGGGGGTCTATCCCCTGGGTACCCATGGACCCTTCAAGGTGTGTGCACCCTTCCTTGCCTCTATGGGCGCACTATTCGGAAGGAGCCTATTCCTTTTCCAATGGCTTATCGAGCATGTCTGCGAATGTTTAACATTTGGTTTGCCAGAAAAGGGACTACAGAACGTAGCAATAGACTACTGATGGTTACTAACATCCATAGACGTGCAACCATTTCAGTTGACTGGAATGCCATGAGAAGGGCTCTGAGGAAACCTGAGGGGTTCGTAAATGGTCCTGCTCCCCTTCCTTGGGTCCATCAGGAAAGTGCCGGCCCAGCGCATACCGGACATAGGCACACAAGGGGCAGCAGAGGAGCACAGGGAGCAGCCTCTGACCAGGATGAACGGTGGCTCGGCTCTCAGGTGACCTATCTCAACTAGCCTGAGGCTAGGAGACCTTGAGGCCCTGAAAGGCTCTCAGACAAGCGTGTGTGGCTTCCTAGCAGGTCACAGGGCGTGGTGATGGGGTATGCCGACGACTCAAGAAACGGGCATATGGCTACATACCAAAACAGACCCTACCGAATTCGATAAGGTCTGCCTGGTGTACGCGCGTATGTGGCTGTGGTAGCTTCCCGAGCTGTCAGAGGGTGACAGGGGTTCCTAGTCCAACTACTGAAATTCTGAGTAGTCGTCAGACGTTGAAGCGGAACTCCACCACGTCGCCGTCCTGCATGGTGTATTCCTTGCCCTCCATGCGGGCCTTGCCCTTGGCGCGGGCTTCGGCGACCGAGCCCATCTCGACCAGGTCCGCGAAGGAGATGACCTCGGCCTTGATGAAGCCCTTCTGGAAGTCGGTGTGGATGACACCGGCGGCCTCGGGGGCGGTGGCGCCCTTCTTGATCGTCCAGGCGCGGGATTCCTTGGGGCCTGCCGTCAGGTAGGTCTGCAGGCCGAGGGTGTTGAAACCGACGCGGGCCAGCGTGGCGAGGCCGGGCTCCTCGGCGCCCACCGACTCCAGGAGCTCCAGGGCGTCCTCCTCGTCGAGCTCGGCGAGGTCCTGCTCCAGCTTGGCGTTGAGGAAGATCGCCTCGCCGGGAGCGACCAGGGCGCGCTGCGCGGCCTTGAAGTCCTCGTCGACCAGCTCGTCCTCGTCGACGTTGAAGACATAGAGGAAGGGCTTGGTGGTGAGCAGGTGCAGGTCGTGCAGCAGCTCTTCCTTGCCGGAGCCCTGGACGATGCCCACGGAGAAGAGGGTGTCGCCCTTCTCCAGGATCTCCTTGGCCGCCTCGACCGCCGCGACCTTGGGCACGACGTCCTTCTTGATGCGCGACTCCTTCTGGAGGCGCGGCAGGACCTTCTCGATCGTCTGGAGGTCGGCGAGGATCAGCTCGGTGTTGATCGTCTCGATGTCGTCCTTGGGCGAGACCTTGCCGTCGACGTGCACGACGTTCTCATCCTTGAAGGCACGGATGACCTGGCAGATCGCGTCCGACTCACGGATGTTCGCGAGGAACTTGTTGCCCAGGCCCTCACCCTCCGAGGCACCCTTCACGATGCCCGCGATGTCGACGAAGTCGACGGTCGCCGGGAGGATCTTCTGCGAGGAGAAGATCTCGGCCAGCTTGGTGAGCCGTGCGTCGGGGACACCGACCACGCCGACGTTCGGCTCGATCGTGGCGAACGGGTAGTTGGCCGCGAGCACGTCGTTCTTGGTCAGGGCGTTGAACAGGGTCGACTTGCCGACATTGGGCAGACCGACGATTCCGATCGTGAGCGACACGTTGCGACTTCCCGTACGAGAGGATGGGCGAAGGGCCCTCGGAGAGTGCGGGCCGATCCACCAGTCTACGGCGTGGTCCGGCCCGGACCCGCGAGGTATCGAACGCATGGCCAAGCTCTTTCCATGGCCCCGCCTTCCGCCTGCCTCCGGCGTGTCCGAAGAGCCATTCCACACATAAAACGACCTAAGTTGGTCCAGTGGAGCAACACAGGACGCGTCACCCCCAGTACAGACCGCGACGCGGTGCACCCGTTCCGGCACAGGGCGGGCGGGCCGCGGGTGACGGTGCCAGAAGGGGCGCCCCGGTGTCGCGGCGGCCCGCGCCCGCGGGCGTGCGGGAGACGGGGCGGATGCCGAATCCCCGGCTGACCGGGCTCGGCGGCGGATTGTTCTGCGGCGCGGCGATGTTCGCGCTGGCCTGTCTCGACCAGCTGCTGTTCGAGGGATCGCCGACGGCGTACGGGGTGCTGTTCCTGCCCGTGTGCGTGCTGACCGCGCTGTGGGTGCGGCCCGGCGACCTGGTGACCGCCCCCGTGGTCGCGCCGATCGCCTTCACCTTCGGGCTGCTGCCGATCGCCGACGACAGCGGCGGCGGCATCAGCGGCAGCTTCATGGGCCTGGTCACGGCCCTCGCCCTCCAGGCGGGCTGGCTGTACGGGGGGACACTGCTCGCGGGCCTCGTCGTGACCGCCCGCAAGGTCCGCCTGATGAGCCGCCGGGCCGCCCGGCGGCGGGCCCAGGCACGCGGCAGCCTGCCCGCCGGCAGGCAGCCCCGCTGACCCCTCGTTCCGCCGCGGGTTCCCGATCCCTCGCGGGTTCCCGATCCCTCGCGGGCGGCGTCGCCGTTACTGCGCGAGCTTCGCCGCTCGCATCGCGGCGCCCACGATCCCCGCGTTGTTCTGGAGCTGTGCCGGGACGATCTCCGCCTTGATGTCCTCGATCAGCGGCAGGAACTTGTCGGCCTTGCGGCTGACGCCGCCGCCGATGACGAACAGTTCCGGGGAGAAGAGCATCTCGACGTGGGCGAGGTACTTCGTGACCCGGCGCGCCCAGTGCTCCCAGGTCAGCTCGTGGTCGTCCTTGGCCTTGGTGGAGGCCCGCTTCTCCGCGTCGTGGCCGTTCAGCTCCAGGTGGCCCAGCTCGGTGTTCGGGACCAGTTCGCCGTCGATGAAGAGAGCGCTGCCGATGCCGGTGCCGAAGGTGAGCAGGATGACCGTGCCCCGACGGTCGCGGCCGGCTCCGAACTGCATCTCGGCGACACCCGCCGCGTCCGCGTCGTTCAGCACGGTCACCGGGAGGCCGCCCAACCGCTCGCTCAGCAACGCGCGCGCGTCGGTGTCGATCCAGGCCTTGTCGACATTGGCCGCCGTACGGATGGTGGAACCACCGGTCACCACGCCCGGGAACGTGATGCCCACGGGGCCCGTCCAGCCGAAGTGGCCGATGACGTCCTTCACGCCGTCGGCCACCGCGTCGGGTGTCGCGGGGTGCGGGGTGAGCACCTTGAAGCGCTCCTCCGCCAGGTCCCCGCGGTCAAGGTCCACAGGGGCACCCTTGATCCCGGATCCGCCAATGTCCACACCGAAGATCTGCATGGCCCTACGTTACGTCGTACGACTGACGGTCACTTCCCGGGCGTACCACCGGTGCGCTGCTCCACCAGGGCGGCGGCCTCCGCGCGCAGGTCGCGGCGCAGCTCCTTGGGCAGCGAGAAGGTGATGGACTCCTCGGCGGCCTTGACGAGCTCGACGTCCTCGAAGCCGCGCTGGGACAGCCACTCCAGGACCTGCTCGACGAGGATCTCGGGGACCGAGGCGCCGGAGGTGACGCCGACCGTGCTCACGCCCTCCAGCCACGCCTCCTCGATCTCGTCGGCGAAGTCCACGAGGTACGCCTCGCGGGAACCGGCGAGCTTGGCGACCTCGACCAGCCGCACGGAGTTGGAGGAGTTGCGGGATCCGACGACGATCACCAGCTCGGCCTCCGCGCCCATCTGCTTCACGGCGAGCTGCCGGTTCTGCGTGGCGTAGCAGATGTCGTCGCTCGGCGGCGAGATGAGCTGCGGGAACTTCTCCTTCAGGGCGTCGACCGTCTCCATCGTCTCGTCGACCGAGAGGGTGGTCTGGGAGAGCCAGACGACCCTGGAGGGGTCGCGGACCTCGACCTTGGCGACATCTTCGGGGCCGTCGACCAGCGTGATGTGGTCGGGGGCCTCGCCGGAGGTGCCGATGACCTCCTCGTGGCCCTCGTGGCCGATCAGGAGGATGTCGAAGTCGTCGTTCGCGAACCGGACGGCTTCCTTGTGGACCTTGGTGACCAGCGGGCACGTCGCGTCGATGGTGGCGAGCTTGCCCGCGGCGGCCTCGTCGTGGACGACGGGGGCGACACCGTGCGCCGAGAACATGACGATGGACCCCTCGGGGACCTCCGCCGTCCGCTCGACGAAGATCGCGCCCTTCTTCTCCAGGGTCTGCACGACGTACTTGTTGTGGACGATCTCGTGGCGGACATAGATCGGGGCCCCGTACTGCTCGAGGGCCTTCTCGACGGCGATCACGGCACGGTCCACGCCCGCGCAGTAGCCCCGGGGGGCGGCGAGCAGGACACGGCGGCCAGGCGAAGCAGTCATGCCCCCATCGTAAGGCCGCGCCCGGCAGGTCAAAGATCGCCTCCTTGGAGAGACTGTGTGGGCCGGAGGGGTGGGGGCCAGGCGCGATCCTCGGGAGGCACGATGTCCGACACGCAGACCACCGCCGGCTCGGGCGCGGCGGAGCACCGGCTCCGGCGCAGCCTCGGTTTCCGGGATCTGGTCGTCTACGGGCTGCTGTTCATCGCCCCGATGGCGCCGGTCGGGGTCTTCGGCACCCTGGACGCGAAGTCGCACGGAGCGGTCGCGCTGGTCTACGTCGTCGCCACGGTCGCCATGGCGTTCACCGCGTTCAGCTACGCGCAGATGGTCCGCGTGGTCCCCCAGGCGGGCTCGGTGTTCGCCTACGCGCGCGCGGGGCTCGGGAAGGAGGCCGGGTTCATCGCCGGGTGGATGGTGATGCTGGACTATCTGCTCATTCCGGCGGTGGCCTACCTGTTCTCCGGGATCGCGATGAACTCCCTGGTCCCGGAGGTCTCCCGGTGGGTGTGGACCGCGCTCGCCGTCGTCATCACGACGTTCCTCAACCTCTGGGGCGTCCGTACCGCGGCGCGGATCGGCTTTCTGGTGCTCGCGATGGAGATCGTGGTCCTTCTTGTCTTCGTCGTGTCGGCGGTCGTGGTGCTCGCGCGCGACGGCGCGCACCGCGACTGGCTGTCCCCGCTGTCGGGTGACGGCACGCAGGGCGCGTTCGCGCTCTCGGCGGTCATCGGCGCCGTCTCGGTCGCCGTCCTCTCCTTTCTGGGCTTCGACGCCATCGCCTCCTTCGCCGAGGAGGTCACGGGCGGTTCGGAGAGGGTGGCCCGCGCGGTCCTGTTCTGTCTGGCGCTGGCGGGTGTGCTGTTCGTGGCGCAGACCTATCTGGCGTCGCTGCTGGAGCCCTTGTCGTCCGCGCAGCTCGCCGCCGACCCCGCGAAGCAGGGTTCGGCCTTCTACGACGCCGTGGACGCGTCCGTCGGCTCGTGGCTGCACAACCTGGTGGCGGTCGGCAAGGCGATCGGCGCGGCCTTCGCGGCGCTGGCCGGGCAGGCAGCGGCCGGGCGTCTCGTCTTCGCGATGGCCCGCGACCGGCGGCTGCCGCGGGCACTGGCGCGGACCGACTCAGGGGCGCCGCGGGCGGCCCTGGCGTGCGCGGCGGTGATCACTCTGGTCGCCGCGGTCTGGGCGGCTCGCCGCGACGACGGCCTCGACAAGCTGGTCTCGGTGGTCGACGTCGGCGCGCTGACCGCGTTCACCCTGCTGCACGCGTCCGTGGTGGGCTGGTTCGCCGTACGGCGCCTCGGCGGGCCGGTGGTGTGGTGGAGGCACGTCCTCGTCCCCGTGCTGGGCGCCGTGATCACCATCGCGGTGATCGTCGAGGCCTCGGCCTCGGCCCAGGTGGTGGGCCTCGTCTGGCTGGCGGTGGGCCTGGTGGTGCTCCTCGCCCAACGGGGGCGGACCGAACCGGAGACCGGGTAGCGCGCCTGCCGGGGCGGGCCGGTCCGCGACCGGGAGACCGGCCCGCCCCGGCCCGCGCCGGAGGTGCCTGCGTTGTCGGTGGCGGCCACTACGCTCGGGCGCATGGCTCTCAACACGTCCGCGGACGCTCCGCTGCCCGTCGGCGAGGTGTCCCGGCTCATCGGGGGATGGATCGACCGGCTCGGCGCGGTGTGGGTCGAGGGGCAGATCACCCAGTTGTCGCGGCGCCCCGGCGCGGGCGTCGTCTTCCTGACGCTGCGCGACCCGTCGTACGACATCTCGGTGAGCGTGACCTGCTACCGGCAGGTCTTCGACGCGGTCGCCGACGTGGTGAGCGAGGGCGCCCGGGTGGTGGTCCACGCCAAGCCGGAGTGGTACGCGCCGCGTGGGCAGCTGTCCCTGCGGGCCGCCGAGATCAAGCCGGTGGGGGTGGGCGAGCTCCTCGCCCGGCTGGAGCAGCTGAAGAAGTCGCTGGCGGGCGAGGGCCTGTTCGCGGCCGAGCGGAAGAAGCCACTGCCGTTCCTGCCCCAGCTCATCGGGCTGGTGTGCGGGCGCGCGTCGGCGGCCGAGCGGGACGTGCTGGAGAACGCGCGGCACCGCTGGCCCGCCGTCCGCTTCGAGGTGCGCAATGTCGCCGTGCAGGGCGTCCACGCGGTACCGCAGGTCGTGCAGGCGGTGAAGGACCTGGACGCGCTCGACGAGGTCGACGTGATCATCGTGACGCGCGGCGGCGGCAGCGTCGAGGATCTGCTGCCGTTCTCCGACGAGCAGCTCGTCCGGGCGGTCGCGGCCTGCCGTACGCCCGTCGTGTCGGCCATCGGGCACGAGCCCGACAACCCGCTTCTGGACCATGTGGCCGACCTGCGGGCGTCCACACCGACCGACGCGGCCAAGAAGGTCGTGCCGGACGTCGGCGAGGAGTACGAGCGGGTGCGCTTCCTGCGGGACCGCGCGCGGCGCTGTGTCCTGTCGTTCATCGACCGCGAGGAGCGGGGCCTCGCGCACACGCTGGCCCGGCCCTCGATAGAGGATCCGCACCGGATGATCGACGAGCGGGCGGACCAGGTCGCCGCCCTGCTCGACCGGGGGCGGCGCACCCTCGGGCATCTCCTGGACCGCGCGGACTCGGAGCTGACGCACACCCACGCGCGCGTGGTGGCCCTCTCCCCCGCCGCGACCCTCCAGCGGGGGTACGCGGTGCTGCAGAGGGCCGACGGTCATGTGGTCCGGGACCCGGCCGAGGTCGTGGCGGACGAGACGCTGCGGGCGCGGGTCGCCGAGGGCGAATTCACGGTTCGAGTCGATGCATAGGGTGGGCGCATGACCAGCAAGGTGGACGAGGCGCTCGGGTACGAGCAGGCACGGGACGAGCTGATCGAGGTCGTACGCCGCCTGGAGGCGGGTGGTACGACCCTCGAGGAGTCCCTGGCGCTCTGGGAGCGGGGCGAGGAGCTGGCCAAGGTGTGCAGGCGCTGGCTGGAGGGCGCCCGGGCCCGCCTGGACGCGGCCCTGGCCGAGGAGGACGCGGAGTCGCAGAAAGAGGACACCGGCTCCGGCTCCGATTCCGAGTAACGACCGACTCCCAGTAACGACAGCGGCGGCGGCCGGCCCCGGCGGGGTCGGCCGCCGCCGTCCGTCGTGAGCCGGGCCAACCAACTCGATCGCCGGCCACCCGTCGAGATCCGGAGTGACCACGCCCGCGCCTCCGGCCACCCGTCGAGATCCGGAGCGACCACGCCCGCGCCTCCGGCCGCCCGCCGTGGGGCGGGACGGCCACCCCCGCACCTCCGGCCGCCCGTCGCCGGGCGGGACGTCCACGCCCGTGCCGCCCAGGACGACCTCGCACCGCCCCAGGCCACCCTCGTGACACCGCAGGCCAGTCTCATGACGCCGCAGGCCCACCGCGGTGGGACGGGCGCCCGCGCGGAGAAGCTCTCCCTTTGCGCCCGGCCTCCGCACCCCCGGACCTGTGAAGCGGATCACCATCCCCCGGTATTTGTTGAACTTTAAACCTCTTCGTCGTAGTGTCGTCCTCGCCAACAGATCCCCCGGGATCCACCGCACGCACCGAGAAGGTTCTTCATGTCTCTCGTCCTTGACCCCACCGCTCAGGACCTGCTGTTCCGCGAGGCCCGCACGGCGAACACGTTCACCGACGAGCCGGTGACCGACGAGCAGGTGCAGGCGATCTACGACCTGGTCAAGTTCGGCCCGACCGCGTTCAACCAGTCGCCGCTGCGCATCACCCTGGTCCGCTCCCCCGAGGCCCGTGAGCGCCTGGTGCAGCACCTCGCCGAGGGCAACCAGGCGAAGACCGCCGCCGCTCCGCTGGTCGCGATCCTCTCCGCGGACAACGAGTTCCACGAGGAGCTGCCGACGCTCCTCCCCCACTTCCCGGCCGCCAAGGACCTCTTCTTCTCCGAGCGCCCGGCCCGTGAGGGTGCCGCCGCGCTGAACGCCGCGCTCCAGGCCGCGTACTTCATCATCGGCGTCCGCGCCGCCGGCCTCGCCGCGGGTCCGATGACCGGCGCCGACCTCGCCGGCATCCAGAAGGAGTTCCTGGACGGCGACCACACCCCGCTGATGATCGTCAACATCGGCAAGCCGGGCGAGGACGCCTGGTTCCCGCGCTCCCCGCGCCTGGAGGCCGACCAGGTCATCACGACCGTCTGATCACCGGCTCGACCACCGGCACCACCGGTCGGTCGCGCAGCAGCGCGAGAAGGGCCCCCGGCACCACTGCCGGGGGCCCTTCTCGCGCATACGTGCGCGGGATGCCTACGAGGTCTTCAGGGCCTGCGCCATCTTCACCAGCGTGCCGAACGAGCCGGTGCCCGTCACCACGGTCGTGGAGCCCTTGCCCTGGAGGACGAGGGCGTCGTAGTGGTCGCCCTCGTAGCGCTGCCAGGTCTGGTCGCCGATGCGCTGGGTGCCCTTGGTCGGCCGCGCGCCCTGGCTCGCCGTGTCGATGAACACGGCCGGCCGCTGAGTGGACTGCTCGACCGCCACGTACTGACCGTCGGGGGCCTGGTAGCCCAGGTGCCACACATCGAACTCGCTGCCGTCGTACCGCACCGAGGTCGGCTTCCACGCCGTCGGCAGACCCTCGGGCGCCGCCACGGGATAACTCGCCGCGCGACGAGCCGTGAGCAGCTCGACCCGGTAGTCGACACGCTTGAGATCGGGCTCTGATGCGTCGTGCGGGATGAAGATGTAGATAACGCCCGCCATGAGCCCGATGAGGCCCAGGGAGAGAATCATGTCCCGGACCGACTGCTTGCCTTTCGTACCTGCCACGGCCCTATCGTCGCAGGTGCCCTGGCCTGCTCATCCGTGGGGCCCCCTGCTCATTTTGTAAGTCTGGCGATAGAGTCGGGGCATCACCCTCATCCGGCCGTCGTCGTATCAGAAAGGTGCGTCTCGATGACCGAGCATCATCTGCCGTCCGAACTCGAAGTCCCGTCGGAAGCCCCCGACCGCAACCTCGCCCTCGAACTCGTCCGCGTCACCGAGGCCGCCGCGATGGCCGCGGGCCGCTGGGTGGGCCGCGGCGACAAGAACGGTGCCGACGGCGCCGCCGTCCGCGCCATGCGAACCCTCGTCTCCACCGTCTCGATGAACGGCGTCGTCGTCATCGGCGAGGGGGAGAAGGACGAAGCCCCGATGCTCTTCAACGGGGAGCGCGTGGGCGACGGGACCGGCCCCGAGTGCGACATCGCCGTCGACCCGATCGACGGGACGACGCTCACCGCCAAGGGCATGACGAACGCGATCGCGGTGCTGGCCGCCGCCGACCGCGGCACCATGTTCGACCCGTCCGCGGTCTTCTACATGGACAAGCTGGTCACCGGCCCGGAGGCCGCCGACTTCGTCGACATCAACGCGCCCGTGTCGGTGAACATCCGCCGGGTCGCCAAGGCGAAGCGGGTCACACCCGAGGACGTCACCGTCGTGATCCTCGACCGGCCGCGCCACGACGGCATCATCAAGGAGATCCGGGAGACCGGCGCGCGTATCAAGCTGATCTCCGACGGCGATGTCGCGGGCTCCATCCTCGCGCTGCGCGAGGGCACCGGCATCGATCTGCTGCTCGGCATCGGCGGCACGCCCGAGGGCATCATCTCGGCCTGTGCGGTCAAGTGCCTCGGCGGCACCATCCAGGGCAAGCTGTGGCCGAAGGACGACGAGGAGCGGCAGCGGGCGGTCGACGCCGGGCACGACCTCGACCGCGTCCTGACCACGAGCGACCTGGTCTCCGGGGAGAACGTCTTCTTCGTCGCGACCGGCATCACCGACGGCGAGCTGCTGCGCGGGGTGCGCTACCGCTCCGAGACCGCGACGACCGAGTCGATCGTGATGCGCTCCAAGTCCGGAACGGTCCGCCAGATCACGTCGGAGCACCGGCTGAGCAAGCTGCGCGCGTACAGCGCGATCGACTTCGACCGCGCCAAGTAGGACCACCGGCCCAACAGGGCCGGGCGCCTTCGAAGGCGCGGAAGGGGCGCCCCTTGTGCGGAGGGGCGCCCCTTTTCCGTGAGCCAGGTGTCAGCCGGCCGCGGCTATCGGCCCGCGCGCCTTCTTGAGCTCCAGGTCGCGACGGCGGCGCCTGGCGAGCACGACACGGCGCTCGGCGGCGGTGAGGCCGCCCCAGACGCCGTACGGCTCGGGTTGCAGCAGCGCGTGTTCACGGCACTCGACCATGACCGGGCAGCGGGCGCAGACGCGCTTGGCGGCCTCCTCACGGGAGAGCCGGGCCGCGGTCGGCTCCTTGGAGGGGGCGAAGAACAGGCCGGCTTCGTCGCGTCGGCACACCGCCTCCGTGTGCCATGGCGCTTCCTGATCCCTGTCCCGCACTGGCGCCCGCTGGGCCGGAACGGCAGCTACCTGCAGGGTCTGATGCGGCGGTTGCAGCACGGTCTACTCCTGACGACGGCTTCGCGAGCGTGCCGGGCACCGCGGAAAGTTCCGCAGCGCCCTCCAAGAGACGATGCAGCAAGGCCTACCCGCTGTACGCGCGCCTATGCACTGTGTTCCGAAGCCCGGGCCTTCCCGCGCGTGATCGATCGTCCGTGACCGGACCACCGCGCCTCCGCCGCCGACGCCTTCCCGGGCGTCAGTGATCCAGGTGCTTGCGCAGGCTCCGGTCCACCCGGTCGGCCACGCGGTCGTTCACCCGGCTCGTGACCCGGTCGAGGATGTCCGCGATCAGCTTGCCGCGCTTCGGCCTCGCCTCGACGTTCCCGAGGACGGCGAAGCCGTCGACGTAGACCACGGGTGCGTCGGGGTCGTCCGAATCCAGCGTGTCCACCTCGAAGTTGCCCAGCACACCGCCGCCGTTGCCCCGCAGCGAGACATTCTCCGGGACGCGGACCTCGACGTTCCCGAAGACCGAGACCGCCTTGATCACGACCTGCTGGTACTCGAAGATCGCCTCGCTCAGGTCGATCTCCACACTGCCGAAGACCGCGTACGCGTGGATGCGACGGCCCGCTCGCCAGCGGCCCTTCCGGACGGCGGCGCTGAAGACCGCCACCACGTTCTCGTCGGCCTCCGCGGGGATCGCGCCCTGGGTGGGGCGGTTGGGCGCGGACCCGTACGCCGAGGTCGCGCGGCCGGTGTGGGCGGCGGGCAGGTCCCGGACGAACTGGTCGAGTTCGCCCACCGTCTTGGTGGCCAGCACCCCCTCCACCCGCTCGGCGTGCTCCTCCGCGGTGAGACGCCCCTCGGCGAGGGCCTCGCGCAGGATGTCGGTGATCCGGTCGCGGTCGGCGTCGGAGGCACGCAGCTCGGCCGGCTTCGCCGCCGTGGCGGGGGTCGCGTCGGGGTGCTTTTGAAGGTCCACGGCAGCAGCGTACCCAAACGCGATAGATCGCGACTACCCCTCTCGCGCCGCCTGCGGAAAACCCGCCGCCCGTCCGGGCCGTCGGTCCGGTGTCCGAACTGAGCCTTACCTCACAGCCTCGGCGTCCGTGTCAGGTTCTACGCTGGTGGACGCTGCCGATGAAGGCCGGCCTCCGGCGAGTGAGCCGAAGGGGCGCGCCCGAGGCGAACGAGCCCCAAAGCTGTCTGTCGAGTGAGGAATGGGCGAGATGCCTGAGTTCGCGTACACCGATCTGCTCCCCCAGGGAGAGGACACCACCCCGTACCGGCTGGTGACCTCCGAGGGTGTCTCCACCTTCGAGGCCGACGGGCGCACGTTCCTCAAGGTGGAGCCGGAGGCGCTGCGCAAGCTCGCCGCGGAGGCCATCCACGACATCCAGCACTACCTGCGGCCCGCGCACCTGGCCCAGCTGCGCCGCATCATCGACGACCCCGAGGCGTCGAGCAACGACAAGTTCGTCGCCCTGGACCTCCTGAAGAACGCGAACATCGCGGCCGCGGGCGTCCTGCCCATGTGCCAGGACACCGGCACCGCGATCGTCATGGGCAAGCGCGGCCAGAACGTGCTCACCGAGGGCGGCGACGAGGCGGCCCTCTCGCGCGGTATCCACGACGCGTACAAGAACCTGAACCTGCGCTATTCGCAGATGGCCCCGCTGACCATGTGGGACGAGAAGAACACCGGCTCGAACCTGCCGGCGCAGATCGAGCTGTACGCCACCGACGGCGGCGCCTACAAGTTCCTGTTCATGGCCAAGGGCGGCGGCTCCGCAAACAAGTCGTTCCTCTACCAGGAGACGAAGGCGGTCCTCAACGAGGGCTCCATGATGAAGTTCCTGGAGGAGAAGATCCGTTCCCTCGGGACGGCCGCCTGCCCGCCGTACCACCTGGCGATCGTCGTCGGCGGCACGAGCGCCGAGTACGCCCTGAAGACCGCGAAGTACGCCTCCGCGCACTACCTGGACGAGATCCCGTCCGAGGGCTCCGAGCTCGGGCACGGCTTCCGGGACAAGGAGCTGGAGGAGAAGGTCTTCGAGCTGACCCAGAAGATCGGCATCGGCGCACAGTTCGGCGGCAAGTACTTCTGCCACGACGTGCGCGTGGTGCGCCTGCCGCGGCACGGCGCCTCCTGCCCGGTCGCGATCGCCGTCTCCTGCTCGGCCGACCGCCAGGCCGTCGCGAAGATCACCGCCGAGGGCGTCTTCCTGGAGCAGCTGGAGACCGACCCCGCGCACTTCCTGCCGGAGACCACGGACGAGCACCTCGACGAGGCCGGCGATGTCGTGAAGATCGACCTCAACCAGCCGATGGACGACATCCTCGCCGCGCTGACGAAGTACCCGGTCAAGACCCGGCTCTCGCTCTCCGGCCCGCTCGTCGTGGCGCGCGACATCGCGCACGCCAAGATCAAGGAGCGGCTGGACGCGGGCGAGGAGATGCCGCAGTACCTGAAGGACCACCCGGTCTACTACGCGGGCCCGGCCAAGACGCCGAAGG
The DNA here is from genome assembly GCF_053599975.1 of Streptomyces sp. NPDC005141. NCBI lineage: Bacteria > Bacillati > Actinomycetota > Actinomycetes > Kitasatosporales > Streptomycetaceae > Streptomyces > Streptomyces sp. NPDC005141. The sequence continues at coordinate 91,415 of NZ_JBSFYW010000037.1, forward strand.
GCTACGCGTCCGGCTCCTTCGGCCCGACGACCGCCGGCCGCATGGACTCCTACGTCGAGCAGTTCCAGGCGGCGGGCGGCTCCAAGGTGATGCTGGCCAAGGGCAACCGCAGCAAGCAGGTCACGGACGCCTGTGACGCGCACGGCGGCTTCTACCTCGGCTCGATCGGCGGCCCGGCCGCCCGACTCGCCCAGGACTGCATCAAGAAGGTCGAGGTCGTCGAGTACGAGGAGCTCGGCATGGAGGCCGTCTGGAAGATCGAGGTCGAGAACTTCCCGGCCTTCATCGTTGTCGACGACAAGGGCAACGACTTCTTCCAGGATCCCGCCCCCGCCCCGACCTTCACCTCGATCCCGGTGCGTGGCCCCGGACTGGCCTAGTGCTGCTCCGCGTTAGTTCGTTGAGGGGCGTTGGGGCATCAGGAAGTTTTGAGCGGGGTGCCGTCGTAGGTCCAGCGGTAGGGCCTGGCGG
>NZ_JBSFYW010000038.1:0-90609 GCF_053599975.1 Streptomyces sp. NPDC005141
GCCACAAAACAAAAAAAGCCGCCCCCACCCGGGGGGGGGGGGGGCGCTGGGTCGCCGGGCCCCCCACCCCCCCCCGCCCCGGCCGCACCACCCGCACAGCGTCGGGCCGACCGCTGAGATCTGGATCACCGACAGCAAGAGGTCAAGGTCACAGGCGTCACCTCTGCTGTCGCCGCGGGACTCTGACCTAGCATCCGAGCATGACAGTCCTGCCCAATGACGGGCTCGCGCTGGCCGCCGAGTTCCCTTCCGCGACCCATGACCAGTGGCAGCTCCTGGTAGAAGGCGTGCTGCGCAAATCGGGCAGGGAGGTCTCGAGCGCGACAGCCGAGGACGCGCTGTCCACCGCGCTGGAGGACGGGCTCGCCACCAGGCCCCTGTACACCGCGCGCGACACGGCCACCGATCCCGGTTTCCCCGGATTCGCCCCCTTCGTCCGAGCCGGCCGCCCCGAGGGCAACACCGTCGGCGGCTGGGACGTACGGCAGCGGCACACAGAGGCCGACAACGCCCTGGTGCTCGGGGACCTGGAGAACGGCGTCACCTCTCTGTGGCTCGCCGTCGGGGAGGGCGGCATCCCGGTCTCCTCGCTCGAGAAGGTCCTCGCGGGCGTCTACCTCGATCTGGCGCCCGTCGCCCTCGACGCGGGACGTGACGTCGAGTCAGCGGCCCGGGAGCTGTTCCGGCTGTACGAGGAACGCGGCGTCGTACCGAGTGAGGTACGCGGCAACCTCGGCGCCGACCCCCTCGGCCACGAGGCCCGCACGGGTGCCGCCATGGACTTCGCCCCGGCCGCCTCGCTCGCCCTGCGGTGCGTCGACGAGTATCCCGGGCTGCGGGCGGTGACCGTGGACGCGCTGCCGTACCACGAGGCCGGTGGCTCTGCCGCGCAGGAGCTGGGCGCCTCCCTGGCGACCGGTGTCGCCTATCTGCGGGAGCTGACGGGTGCGGGGCTGTCCGTCGAACAGGCCTGTGCGCAGATCGAGTTCCGGTACGCCGCGACCGCCGACCAGTTCCTGACGATCGCCAAGTTCCGGGCGGCGCGCAGGCTCTGGGCGCGGGTCGCGGAGGTGTGCGGGGCGCCGGGCGCGGGTGCTCAGGTGCAGCACGCCGTCACCTCACCGGTGATGATGTCGCGCCGCGACCCGTGGGTGAACATGCTGCGCACGACGGTCGCCACGCTGGCGGCCGGGGTCGGCGGCGCCGACGCCGTCACCGTCCTTCCGTTCGACCACGCGCTCGGCCTGCCGGACGCCTTCGCGCGGCGCATCGCCCGCAACACCTCGACGATCCTCATCGAGGAGTCGCATCTGTCCCGGGTGATCGACCCGGCGGGCGGCTCCTGGTACGTGGAGAAGCTGACCGACGAACTCGCGCACGCGGGCTGGGAGTTCTTCCAGGGGATCGAGCAGAACGGCGGTCAGGCCGCCGCACTGCGGTCGGGCCGCCTCGGCCAGGACCTGGCGGCCACCTGGGCGGCACGCTCGGCGAAGCTCGCCAAGCGCCGCGAGCCCATCACCGGCGTCAGCGAGTTCCCGCATCTCGCCGAGCGCCAGGTGGAGCGTGTGCCCGCTCCCGCGTCACCGTCCGGCGGCCTGCCGCGGGTACGGCGCGACGAGGCGTACGAGGAGCTGCGGGCCCGCTCCGACGCACACCTGGCCGCCACCGGCGCCCGACCGCGGGTCTACCTGGCCACGATCGGCCCGGCCGCCGCGCACACCGCGCGGTCGACGTTCGTCGCGAACCTGTTCCAGGCCGGTGGCATCGAGCCCGTCACGGACGGCACCTTCGAGGACAGCGGCGCCACCGAGGCCTGCGTGTGCTCCAGTGACGCCCTCTACGAGGAGCAGGCCGCGAGCACGGCCGAAGCCCTCGCGGCGGCCGGGGCCCGGCACGTCTTCCTGGCCGGCCGTCCCGGGCAGTACGCCGGTGTCGACGCCTATGTCTTCGCGGGCTGCGACGCCGTCGCCGTCCTCTCCGCCACCCTCGACCGCATGGGAGTGTCCTGATGGGAATCCCCGACTTCTCCGGAATCGAACTGGGGACGCCCACCACCGAAGGCAGCGCCGACGAGTGGAGTGCCGCCGCAGAGAAGGCCACGGGCGGGAGCGAGGCGTTCTGGGAGACCCCGGAGGGCATCGCGGTCAAGCCGCTGTACACCGGCCGTGACGTGGAAGGCCTGGACTTCCTGGACACGTACCCGGGCAAGGCACCGTATCTGCGCGGTCCGTACCCGACCATGTACGTCAACCAGCCCTGGACGATCCGCCAGTACGCGGGCTTCTCCACCGCCGAGGAGTCCAACGCGTTCTACCGCCGCAACCTGGCGGCCGGCCAGAAGGGCCTGTCGATCGCCTTCGACCTGCCCACGCATCGCGGTTACGACAGCGACCACCCGCGCGTGACGGGCGACGTCGGCATGGCGGGCGTGGCCATCGACTCCATCTACGACATGCGGCAGCTCTTCGACGGCATCCCGCTGGACAAGATGACCGTGTCGATGACGATGAACGGCGCCGTGCTGCCCGTCCTCGCGCTGTACATCGTGGCGGCCGAGGAACAGGGCGTGCCGCCCGAGAAGCTGGCCGGGACCATCCAGAACGACATCCTCAAAGAGTTCATGGTCCGCAACACCTACATCTACCCGCCGAAGCCGTCGATGCGGATCATCTCCGACATCTTCGCGTACACCTCGCAGCGCATGCCGCGCTACAACTCCATCTCCATCTCCGGCTACCACATCCAGGAGGCGGGCGCGACGGCCGACCTGGAGCTGGCGTACACGCTCGCGGACGGTGTGGAGTACATCCGGGCGGGCCGGGAGGCCGGGCTGGACGTGGACGCGTTCGCGCCGCGGCTGTCCTTCTTCTGGGCGATCGGCATGAACTTCTTCATGGAGATCGCCAAGATGCGGGCGGCGCGCCTGCTGTGGGCGAAGATGGTGAAGCAGTTCGACCCGCAGAACGCCAAGTCGCTCTCCCTGCGCACCCATTCGCAGACGTCCGGCTGGTCGCTGACCGCGCAGGACGTGTTCAACAATGTGACGCGTACGTGTGTGGAGGCCATGGCCGCCACACAGGGCCACACCCAGTCGCTGCACACCAACGCCCTGGACGAGGCCCTCGCCCTGCCCACCGACTTCTCCGCGCGGATCGCCCGCAACACGCAGCTGCTGATCCAGCAGGAGTCCGGTACGACGCGGGTCATCGACCCGTGGGGCGGCAGCGCGTACCTGGAGAAGCTGACGTACGACCTCGCCCGCCGCGCCTGGCAGCACATCGAGGAGGTCGAGGCGGCGGGCGGCATGGCGCAGGCCATCGACGCCGGCATCCCCAAGCTCCGGATCGAGGAGGCGGCGGCCCGCACCCAGGCCCGCATCGACTCCGGCCGCCAGCCGGTCATCGGCGTCAACAAGTACCGCGTGGAGACCGACGAGCAGATCGACGTCCTCAAGGTCGACAACTCCTCCGTCCGCACGCAGCAGATCGAGAAGCTGCGACGGCTGCGGGCCGAGCGCGACGAGCGGGTCTGCCAGGACTCGCTGGACGCCCTGACGCGGGCGGCCGGCGGTGAGGGCAACCTGCTGGAGCTGGCGGTGCGCGCGGCCCGGGCGATGGCCACCGTCGGGGAGATCTCCGACGCCCTGGAAAAGGTGTACGGGCGGCACGCGGGCCAGATCCGTACGATCTCCGGGGTGTACCGCAACGAAGCAGGGGAGTCCCCGTCCGTGGACCGCACCCGCACGCTGGTGGACGCGTTCGAGGAGGCCGAGGGCCGCCGTCCGCGCATCCTGGTCGCCAAGATGGGCCAGGACGGTCACGACCGCGGCCAGAAGGTGATCGCGACCGCCTTCGCCGACCTCGGCTTCGACGTCGACGTCGGCCCGCTGTTCCAGACGCCGGGCGAGGTCGCCCGCCAGGCGGTGGAGGCGGACGTGCACATCGTGGGCGTCTCGTCGCTGGCCGCCGGGCATCTGACCCTCGTACCGGCGCTGCGCGAGGAGCTGGCCGCGGAGGGCCGCGAGGACATCATGATCGTGGTCGGCGGGGTGATCCCGCCGCAGGACGTGCCGACGCTGCTGGAGATGGGCGCGGCGGCCGTGTTCCCGCCCGGGACGGTGATCCCGGACGCGGCGTACGACCTCGTCCAGCGGCTCTCCACCGGTCTCGGGCACGCCCTGTGATCGAACTCGACACCTACGTCAAGGGTGTGCTCGACGGCAAGCGGGCGCTCGTCGCCCGCGCCATCACGCTCGTCGAGTCCACCCGGCCCCAGCACCGGGCACTGGCGCAGGAGTTGCTGACCGAGCTGCTCCCGCACAGCGGGAAGGCGCGGCGGATCGGCATCAGCGGGGTGCCGGGCGTGGGCAAGTCGACGTTCATCGACGCGTTCGGCACCATGCTGACCTCGCTCGGGCACCGGGTCGCGGTCCTCGCAGTCGACCCGTCCTCCAGCCGTACGGGCGGCTCGATCCTCGGCGACAAGACCCGTATGGAGCGGCTGGCCGTGGACCCGGCCGCGTTCATCCGCCCCTCCCCCACCGCCGGCACGCTGGGCGGGGTGGCCAAGGCGACCCGCGAGTCGATCGTGGTGATGGAGGCGGCCGGCTACGACGTGGTGCTGGTGGAGACGGTCGGTGTCGGCCAGTCCGAGACCGCCGTCGCGAACATGGTCGACTCCTTCCTCCTGCTGACGCTGGCCCGCACCGGGGACCAGTTGCAGGGCATCAAGAAGGGTGTCCTGGAACTGGCCGACGTGATCGCCGTCAACAAGGCGGACGGGCCGCACGCGCGCGACGCCCAGTCCGCCGCGCGTGAACTGGCGGGCGCCCTGCGGCTGATGCACGGCAAGGACGCGGCCTGGACGCCGCCGGTGCTGAGTTGCAGTGCCCGCGAGGGGGCCGGTCTGGACACCGTGTGGGACCGCCTGGAGCAGCACCGCACCCTGCTCGACTCGACCGGCCGACTCGCCGACAAGCGCCGTGACCAGCAGGTCGACTGGACCTGGACCATGGTCCGCGACGAACTCCTCGGCCGCCTGCACGCCGACCAGGCCGTACGGGCGCTCGCCCCCGGCCTCGAACGGCAGGTGCGGGAGGGCGGGTTGACGGCCACCCTCGCGGCGGAGCGCATCCTGAAGGCGTTCGGCGGCACGGGCCACTGAGTCGCGCGCGTGGTGACGGGGTGTCACCCCGGCCCCCGCCCAGGCCCGGTTCACCGGTCAGGTCGGTCGGCCACCGGATACGGGATGAAGGTGCTGGTGTCCTGGTCGATGCGCAGCGGGCTGCCGAGGGGCGGGGCGGCACGCTGGGGGCAGTCGAGTCGCTCGCAGACGCGGCAGCCCATGCCGATGCGCGTGGCCGCGGCGGCGTTGCCGAGATCGAGGCCGTCGGAGTAGACCAGTCGCCGGGCGTGCCGGATCTCGCAGCCGAGGCCGATGGCGAAGGTCTTGCCGGGTTCGCCCCAGCCGCCGCGGTGCCGGGTGATCGCCCGCGCGGTCCACAAGTAGCGCTGTCCATCGGGCATTTCGGCGATCTGGACGTGGATGCGGCCGGGGACCGCGAACGCCTCGTAGACGTTCCACAGCGGGCAGGTTCCGCCGGCCCGGGAGAAGTGAAAGCCGGTGGCCGACTGCCGCTTGGACATGTTCCCGGCCCGGTCGACCCGGACGAAGGAGAAGGGCACCCCGCGCAGCCTCGGACGCTGGAGCGTGCTCAGCCGGTGGCAGACGGTCTCGTATCCGAGGCCGTAGCGGTCGGTGAGGCGCTCGATGTCGTAGCGCGCCTCCTCCGCGGCCGCGTGGAAGCTGCGGTACGGCAGGATCAGCGCCGCGGCGAAGTAGTTCGCGATGCCGATGCGGGCCAGGTCGTGGGCGGGTGAACCGGGCTCGAAGTCCTCGGCGGCCCGGTGGTCGAGTTCATCGCCGTACTCGAGCATGGCCAGTTGGGTCGCCATGCGGAAGGCGCGTTGCCCGGGGCGCAGTCTGCCGGACAGATGGAGAGTGCGGGTCCCCCGGTCGAAGTGGTGCAGGCGGTCTCCGGCCGCGCCCGCCGTCCGTACGCCGTGCCCTTCGGCGAGCCGTGCCGTCAGGGCGCGGACGACGTCGCCGGGCCGGATGCCGATGCGCTCCGCCAGGTCCTCCGCGGCGAGGTCGCTGTCGTGCAGGTAGTTCTGGCGGCGGTAGAAGAAGTCCCGGATCTCCTCATGGGGCGAACGGGGCGTCTCGTGCTCGCCGTCCCGGCCGTCCGAGGCACCGGTGAGCCGTTCGGCCAGGAGCTGGTTGCGGCGGCCCAGATCCAGCAGGACGTTCGCCACCCCCGGCATCCGCGAGGCCAGTTCGGCGAGGTCGGACGGGGACACTCTGGCTTCGGTGATCTCCCCCGCCAGCGTCTCCCGCAGGTCCGCCAGCAGCCGGGTGGTGTCGCGCTCGGAGAAAAAGCCGGGGTCCACCCCGAACGCCTCGGTGAGCCTGAGCAGGACCGGAACGGTCAGCGGCCGCGAGTCGTGCTCCATCTGGTTCAGATAGCTCGGCGAGATGCCCAGGAGGCGGGCCAGCTCGGCCTGGTTCATCCGGCGTTCCTCGCGCAGCCGTCGCAGGCGCGCTCCCGCATAGGTCTTGCTCACCGCGTGTCCTCCGTGCTCCGGGCCCGGTCAGCCTACCCGAGCACGCCGATCGCGCACCCTTCGCAACATTGGCAAACGACGGCTGGAAGATTCGCAAAAGTTGGCACGCATCCCCGGTTGATGGCACTCAGTGCCAGTGCCAGAGTCTGAGTGCGGCCCGCCGGACCCCGGCGGTCACCGCCCGGAACCGGGGCGCGATTCAGCCCTGACGTCGGAGAACCCGGCAAGGGCGGCACCTCGCACCGGCAGCATCGCTCACCCGCGCCACCCTGCGTGACGGCGGGCCGCACTCCAGCAGAACGACACACAGTGCCACCTGTGTTCGCCAGAACACCGGGGTTGGCAATCCGTACAGAACGAGGAGACGGTGACAGTCATGGCAGAGGCGACGACGCAGGCGGTCGAGGAACTCGCACGGCGCTGGGCCACCGACCCCCGGTGGAAGGGCATCGAGCGCACCTACGGCGCCGGGGACGTGGTCCGGCTGTCCGGCAGCGTCCGTGAGGAGCACACCCTGGCCCGGCGCGGTGCCGAGCGCCTGTGGCGCCAACTCCACGAACGGGACTACATCCACGCGCTCGGCGCGCTCACCGGCGGCCAGGCCGTCCAGCAGGTCAGGGCGGGCCTCCAGGCCATCTACCTGTCCGGCTGGCAGGTCGCCGCCGACGCCAACCAGGCCGGCCACACCTACCCCGACCAGAGCCTGTACCCGGTCAACTCGGTGCCGCAGGTGGTCCGCCGGATCAACAACGCGCTGCTGCGCGCCGACCAGATCGCCACGGCCGAAGGCGGCACGGACACCACCGACTGGCTCGCGCCGATCGTCGCGGACGCGGAGGCCGGGTTCGGCGGCCCGCTCAACGCGTTCGAACTGACCAAGGCGATGATCGCGGCCGGCGCGGCCGGTATCCACTACGAGGACCAGCTCGCCTCCGAGAAGAAGTGCGGCCACCTCGGCGGCAAGGTCCTCGTTCCGACCTCGCAGCACATCCGCACCCTCAACGCCGCCCGCCTCGCCGCCGACATCGCCGACGTCCCGACCGTCATCGTCGCCCGCACGGACGCTCTCGCCGCCAACCTGCTCACCAGCGACGTGGACGAGCGCGACGCCCGGTTCGTGACGGGCGAGCGGACGGCCGAGGGCTTCTACCGGGTGCGGAACGGTATGGCGCCCGTCATCGCCCGCGGCCTGGCGTACGCGCCGCACGCCGACCTTATCTGGGTCGAGACCGGCACCCCCGACCTCGCCCAGGCCCGTGAGTTCGCCGAGGCGATCCACGCGCGGTACCCGGACCAGATGCTCGCCTACAACTGCTCGCCGTCCTTCAACTGGAAGGCCGCCCTGGACGACGACCGGATCGCCAAGTTCCAGCGGGAGCTGGGCGCGATGGGCTACCGCTTCCAGTTCATCACCCTGGCCGGGTTCCACTCGCTCAACCACGGCATGTTCGACCTGGCCCGCGGCTACGCCGAACACGGCATGACCGCCTACGTCGATCTCCAGGAGAAGGAGTTCGCGGCCCAGGCCGACGGCTTCACCGCCGTCCGGCACCAGCGCGAGGTCGGCACCGGCTACTTCGACCTGGTCTCCACGACCGTCAACCCGGCCTCCTCCACGACCGCCCTGACGGGGTCCACCGAGGAAGAGCAGTTCCACTAGGACCCGCCCCCCGGGGCGCCGACCGCTCGCCCCCGCCTTCGGGCGCCGACCGCTCGCCCCGGCCGAGCTGGGGTCGTACGACCTTCCCCGTCCGACCCCCGCTCCCTCCTTCCTTCTGGAGAACCCGATGTCCACCACCGCACTGACCCACCGCCTCCGTGTCCTCGCGGCACCGGGCGACCGGCACGACGAGATCCTCACTCCCGCCGCGCTGGACTTCCTCGGCAGCCTCGTCGCCGCGTTCGGCGAGCGCAGAAGGGAGTTGCTGAAGGAGCGCAGGCGACAGGCCCTGCGCATCGCCGCCGGCTCCCCGCTCGACTTCCCCATCGCCACCTCCGCCGTCCGCGCCGACCCCACCTGGCGCGTCGCGCCCGCGGCACCGGGCCTGACCGACCGGCGCGTCGAGATCACCGGACCACCGGACCGCCGTATGGCGATCAACGCCCTCAACTCCGGTGCACGGGTGTGGATGGCGGACTTCGAGGACGCCACGGCACCGACCTGGGACAACGTCATCGGCGGCCAGCTCACCCTGCTCGACGCGCTCGAGCGCCGCATCGACTTCACCACCGAGGACGGCAAGGAGTACCGGCTGGCCGGCCGTGACCGGCTCGCCACCATCGTCGTCCGGCCGCGCGGCTGGCATCTCACCGAGGAGCACCTGGAGTTCGACGGCGCACCGGTGCCCGCCGCCCTCGTCGACTTCGGGCTGTACTTCTTCCACTGCGCGCGCCGTCAGATCGACGCCGGGCACGGGCCGTACTTCTATCTGCCGAAGCTGGAGAACCGGTACGAGGCGCGGCTGTGGAACGACGTCTTCGTCACCGCGCAGGAACTCCTGGGGATCCCCCGGGGCACGGTCCGGGCCACCGTCCTCATCGAGACGATCACCGCGGCCTTCGAGATGGAGGAGATCCTCTACGAACTGCGCGAGCACAGCTCCGGTCTCAACGCGGGCCGCTGGGACTACCTGTTCAGCCTGATCAAGACCCTCGGCCACCGAACCGACTTCCTGCTGCCCGACCGGGCGAAGGTCACCATGACCGCGCCCTTCCTCCGGGCCTACACCGAACTGCTCGTGCGCACCTGCCACAAACGGGGCGCTCATGCCATCGGCGGCATGGCGGCCCAGGTGCCGGGCAAGGACCCGGCCGCCCACGAGGCGGCGCTCGCCAAGGTGCGGCTGGACAAGGAGCGCGAGGCCGAGGACGGGTTCGACGGTTCCTGGGTCGCCCACCCCGGGCTCGTGCCGGTGTGCCGTGAGGTGTTCGACGGCGTGCTGAGGGACCGGCCCGATCAGATCGACCGCACCCGGGACGACGTGTTCGTCACCGGCGCGGACCTGCTGTCGGTGCGCCGGATCAGCGGACCGCCCACGCCCGAGGGCGTGCGCACCAACATCGCGGTGGCCCTGCGGTACTTCTCCGCCTGGATGCGAGGCCAGGGAGCGGTCGCCCTCCACGGCCTCATGGAGGACGCGGCGACCGCCGAGATCGCCCGTGTGCAGATCTGGCAGTGGCTGCGGCACCGGGTGATCGACCGGCTGACCGTGCTCGACATGCTCGACGAGGAACTCGCCGCGCTCGGCGCCGAGTATCCGTGGGCGGACCTCGACGAGGTGCGCGGACTCTTCGAACGCACCGCCCTCAGCGGTGAGTTGCCCCTCTTCTTCACGCCGGACGCCTACGCCGGCCACCTCGTGCGCCACGCGGAGCCCCGCTCATGAGCGGCGGCATCCGGCGCGTCGGCGTGGTGGGCGCCGGCCAGATGGGCGCGGGGATCGCCGAGGTCTGCGCGCGGGCCGGGCTGGACACGGTGGTGTGCGAGGCCGACGCGACGGCCGCCCGCGCGGCCCGGGAACGGGTGGCCGCCTCCCTCGACCGGGCCTTACGGCGGGGCAGGCTGGAGCCGGGCGCGGCCCGGGACGCTCTCGCCCGCATGGTCTTCACGGGCAGCCTGGACGACCTGGCGGACCGGCAGCTCGTCGTCGAGGCCGTCATCGAGAACGCCGACGCCAAGACCGAGGTGTTCGCCGCCCTCGACAAGATCGTCGAAGACCCGGCGGCGGTGTTCGCGACGAACACGTCCTCCCTGCCCGTGATGCGGCTCGGCATGGCCACGAGCCGCGCCGACCGTGTGGTGGGACTGCACTTCTTCAACCCGGTGCCCGTGCTGCCCCTGGTGGAGCTCGTGGCCTCCCTGCACACGGCGCCGGAGACCGTCGCCGCCGTGGAGGACTTCGCCGCGCGCACGCTCGGCAAGACGGTGATCCACTCGAGGGACCGGGCGGGGTTCGTCGTCAACGCCCTGCTGATCCCGTATCTGCTGGCGGCCGTCCGGATGGCGGAGTCGGGCTTCGCCACCGCGGCCGACATCGACACGGGCATGGAACTGGGCTGCGCCCATCCGATGGGCCCGCTGAAGCTGGCGGACCTGATCGGCCTGGACACCCTGGCGTCCATCGCCGAGTCGCTCTACGACGAGTTCAGGGAACCCCTCTACGCCCCTCCCCCGCTGCTCCAGCGGATGGTGGAGGCGGGGCTGCTCGGGCGGAAGGCCGGCCGGGGGTTCCACACCTACGACCAGGGCTGAGGACCTGGTGGGAGGCGGGCCGGGGGGCCCGCCCGGCCGCCGGGGTGAGGGTCCCGGCGGCGTCACGGGGGAAGGGCGGGGAGCGCGAGTACGGCGCTTCCCGCCCTGTGGCGTTCCGGACCCCGGGGGTCCCCCACCATCCGGATGGCCGATGTGTCGCCCCTCCGGCCCGTCACCCCGTAGGCTGGCCGATGCAGCTGGTTCGCCCCGTCCGCCAGGCGGAATGCGTCGTAAGAGGGAACCCGGTGGGAATCCGGGACTGCCCCGCAGCGGTGAGTGGGAACGACCGCCGTCATACGCACTGGGCCCGATGAACAGGGCCTGGGAAGCGACGGCCAGTAGGTGTCTCGTACGAACTCCGTACGAAGGGACGTGTCCACGAGTCCGAAGACCTGCCGACTGCCCGCGTACGACCGACTCGTGCGCGGACATCCCGGTGACCTCGTGGGCGGGTCGGCGTACATATCGGGCGGACGTCCGCGCTGTACCGCGGGCCTGTCATCCGTCCGGTTCGTCACCCCTTCGCGCTCTCGTCCCGTTGCCGGGATCTCAGGGATTCATCTCGCGAAGGAGATCTCCGTGACCACCAAGCCCGCAGCCGCGGCAGCACGGGCCACCGTGTACGGCTACCCCCGCCAGGGCCCGAACCGGGAACTGAAGAAAGCGATCGAGGGTTACTGGAAGGGCCGCGTCACCGCCGACGCCCTGCGCGCCATCGCCGCGCAACTGCGTCGCGCGAACTGGCGGGAGCTGGCCGAGACCGGTGTCGACGAGGTGCCGACCGGTGACTTCTCCTGCTACGACCACGTCCTCGACGCCACCGTCATGGTCGGTGCGATCCCCGCCCGCCACCGCGCCGCCGTCGAGGCGGACGCCCTGGACGGCTACTTCGCCATGGCGCGTGGCACCCAGGACGTGGCGCCTCTGGAAATGACGAAGTGGTTCGACACGAACTACCACTACCTGGTGCCCGAACTGGGCCCGGACACCGTCTTCACTTCCGACTCCACCCAGCAGGTGACGGAGCTGAAGGAGGCACTCGCCCTCGGGCTGAGCGCCCGCCCGGTGCTGGTCGGGCCGGTCACCTACCTCCTGCTGGCCAAGCCCGCCCCGGGCGTACCGGCGGACTTCGACCCGCTCACCCTCCTCGACCGGCTGCTGCCGGTGTACACCGAGGTGCTCGCGGACCTGCGCGCGGCGGGCGCGGAGTGGGCGCAACTGGACGAGCCCGCGCTCGTCCAGGACCGCACCCCGGCCGAGCTGAACGCCGCCGCGCGCGCCTACCACGGGCTCGGCGGCCTCACCGACCGGCCGAAGCTCCTGGTCGCCTCGTACTTCGACCGGCTCGGCGAAGCCCTTCCGGTGCTGGCCAAGGCTCCGGTCGAGGGCCTCGCCCTGGACTTCACCGAGGCCGCCGCCGCCAATCTGGAGGCCCTGGCCGCCGTGGGCGGCCTGCCGGGCAAGCGCCTGGTCGCGGGGGTGGTCAACGGCCGCAACATCTGGGTGAACGACCTGGAGAAGTCCCTGGCCACCCTCGGCACCCTGCTGGGTCTGGCCGACCAGGTCGACGTGGCGGCCTCCTGCTCCCTGCTCCACGTGCCGCTCGACTCCGCGCCGGAGCGGGACATCGAGCCGCAGATCCTGCGCTGGCTCGCCTTCGCCCGCCAGAAGACGGCCGAGATCGTCTCCCTGGCCAAGGGGCTCGCGCAGGGCACCGGCGGCATCGCGGCCGAACTCTCCGCCAACCGCGCCGACCTGGCCTCGCGCGCGAACTCGCCGATCACGCACGACCCCGCCGTCCGGGCCCGCGCCGCCGCCGTCACGGAGGCCGACGCCCGCCGGTCCCAGCCGTACGGCGAGCGGGCCGCGGCCCAGCGGGCCCACCTCGGTCTCCCTCTGCTGCCGACCACCACCATCGGCTCCTTCCCGCAGACCGGTGAACTGCGCACCGCCCGCGCCGATCTCCGCACCGGCCACATCGACACGGCCGGCTACGAGGAGCGCGTCCAGGCCGAGATCCAGGAGGTGATCTCCTTCCAGGAGAAGGCCGGCCTGGATGTCCTGGTGCACGGCGAGGCCGAACGCAACGACATGGTGCAGTACTTCGCCGAACAGCTCACCGGTTACCTGGCCACGCAGCACGGCTGGGTGCAGTCCTACGGCACCCGCTACGTCCGCCCGCCGATCCTGGCCGGCGACATCACGCGGCCCGAGCCGATGACGGTGCGCTGGACGACGTACGCCCAGTCCCTGACCGATCGCCCGGTCAAGGGCATGCTCACCGGGCCGGTCACCATGCTCGCCTGGTCCTTCGTCCGCGACGACCAGCCCCTCGGTGACACCGCCCGCCAGGTCGCCCTGGCCCTGCGGGACGAGGTGAACGACCTGGAGACGGCCGGGAGTTCGGTGATCCAGGTCGACGAGCCCGCGCTGCGCGAGACGCTTCCGCTGCGCACGGCCGACCGACCGGCCTACCTGGCATGGGCCACGGAGGCGTTCCGGCTCAGCACGAGCGGCGTGCGTCCGGACACGCAGATCCACACCCACATGTGCTACGCCGAGTTCGGGGACATCGTCCAGGCCATCGACGACCTCGACGCCGACGTCATCAGCCTGGAGGCCGCCCGCTCCCATATGCAGGTCGCCCGCGAACTCGCCGCGCACGGCTACCCGCGCGAGGCGGGACCCGGCGTGTACGACATCCACTCCCCGCGCGTTCCGAGCACGGAGGAGGCCGTCGCACTGCTGCGGGCCGGGCTGAAGGCCATTCCCCCGGAGCGGCTGTGGGTGAACCCCGACTGCGGTCTGAAGACCCGGGGCTGGCCCGAGACCCGCGCCTCGCTGGAGAACCTGGTCGCCGCCGCCCGGGTGGTCCGTGAGGAACTCCCCGGCGCCTGACACCGGGACCGGTCGGCCGGGGAGGCAGCCTCCAGCTGCCTCTCCGGCTCCCTGGCGCCCCGGCTCCCCGCTTCGAGGGAGCGATGACCACGTACCTGTGCCCTGCGTGGTGAGGTCCCGCACAACGCGAGAGGGCCCCCGGTGGTTCCGAGGGGCCCTCTCGCGTTCCGCGGGATTCAGTGCGCGGCCGGCACCGATCGCCCTGACGGGACCGCCGCGGGCTTGGGGTTCAGCATGCGCTCGGCCAACTCGCCGAAGACAAGGCCGAATCCACCCCACAGGGTGGCCTGGATGGCCAGGGCGGAGATCCGGAACCGCCACAGCAGGGTGGCGGGGAAGTCCCCCGGCACCTCGTTGATCGTGGGCAGGAACGCGTACGCCAGGCCGATCGCGACCGCGAAGGCGGCCACCGCGGCGATCGTCGCGTACCAGGTGCCCAGGCCGGGCGCCAGGCGCTTGCCGAGGATGGTGGCGCCGACCGCGAGGAGCACGCTGAGCACCATCATCAGGAAGTACAGGGTGGTCCGCTTGCCGATGGTGTCGGGGTCGCCGACCGACGGCGGATTGGCCGGGTACTTCAGGAACGGCACGACGTACACGGCGAGCAGTGCGGTGCCCGAGAGCAGCAGCGCGGTCGCGCGGGCGCTGAAGCGGCCCACTCGGCCGAGTGCGAAGCAGTAGGCGAGGGCGGCGATGCCGCCGAACGCGATGCCGTAGATCAGGACGCCGGTGGCGAGGCCGGCGGTGGACTGGAGGCTGCGGGAGACGAGTTCGACCTCGTGATCGTGCCCGGAGGCGTGCGCTTCCTCGAAGCCGATCGCGCTGTCGACGCTCGGTTCACCGAGGAAGTAGGCGACGACCAGGGCGAGCAGGCCGGCGGCGAGGCCGGCGAGCATGCCTCGCACGAGCAGGTTTCTTACCGTTGCGGAGTTCATGAGTGTGCGCTGTCCCTCGCGTCAGTGGCAGGGGAAACCGAGCAGGTGGCGGGCGTCGTGCACCCACTCGTGGACGTCCTCGCCGGAGACGACGGCGGTGGCGCCCTGTTCGGCGCCGACGAAGTACAGCAGGACCAGCATCAGGATGCCGAAGAAGACCGCCCAGGGAGCGATCGCGGTCAGCGGCAGCTTGGCGGGAAGAGCGGGGGTGGTGGCTGTCGGCGGAGCGACGGTCTGCGCCATGGCAGGACCTCCTCGGGAGTTCGCGTCCCATCTCGGTGGTGCACAGGATGACGCCTACGGGTCTGACTCACGCGGCGCCCAGCATGGCTGGAGCGTCTCGTTCACAGTGGCGCGACCGTGCCGGATTTCCACCGGCTTCCGTCTTGACGTCATCAATATCGGACCGACCGTACCGCGTGGCGCGTTCATGGCCAAGACCGCACCACCTGCCGTGATCTTCCTCTCGTCCCAGGTGGCGGGTCCCTTGTGCACGGTGGGTCACCGGTGCCGTTTCGGACACTCCCCGGAGAAGTGGTCCGCTGCCCCGCCGCGTTCGGCATCGGCGGCGTACAACTCGGCAGTGGGCAGGCGGAGTTCGACGCGCACTCCGCCAACGGGACACGGACCGCTCGCGGGCACGGGCCCGGTGCGCGCGGCGGCCCCGCTCTCAGCCTGCTCCGTCCGTCGCGGTGCCGGGTCGGGCGAGCCCGAGTTCGCGCTCGCCCAAGGGTGCGAAGAAGCGCTCGACCTCGGCGTCGGTGACCTCGCCGAGGGTGGCCGGGGACCAGTGCGGGTCGCGGTCCTTGTCGATGATCCGGGCCCGGACGCCCTCCACCAGGTCGGGGGCCGACAGGGCCGCGCAGGAGACGCGGTACTCCTGGTCCAGTACGGGCTCCAGGCCGCCGAGGCGGCGGGCGCGACGCAGGGCGGCGAGCGTGACCTTCACGACGGTGGGCGAGTTGCCGAGGATGATCTCCGCCGTCTCCTTGGCCGCCGGCTCGCCGACCGCGAGCAACCGCCGCACGATCTCCTCCGCCGTGTCCGCGGCGTAGCAGGCGTCGATCCACTCCCGCCGCTCCGCCAGCTCGGCCGGGGGCGGTGGCTGCGCATGACCGGCCAGCGCTTCCCGTACGGACCGGTCGGCGAGGTCGGAGACGAACCGCCGGAGCGACGAAGACGGTACGTAGTGGTCGGCGAGGCCGCACAGCAGGGCGTCACCGGCGCCGATCGAGGCACCCGTCAGGGCGAGATGCGTACCCAGTTCGCCCGGTGCGAGGGCGAGCAGATGGGTGCCTCCCACGTCGGGAACGAAGCCGATGCCGGTCTCGGGCATGGCGATCCGTGAGCGCTCGGTGACGACCCGGACGCTGCCGTGCGCGGAGACGCCGACCCCGCCGCCCATGACGATGCCGTCCATGACCGCCACGTACGGCTTGGGATAGCGGGCGATGCGGGCGTTGAGGTGGTACTCGTCGCGCCAGAACGCGGCGGACGCGGTGCCGTCCCCGTCACGCGCGTCGTCGTGGACGACCCGGATGTCGCCGCCCGCGCACAGTCCGCGCTCCCCGGCGCCGGTGATGACCACGGTCTCGACGGCCGGGTCGTGCTCCCAGGCCGTGAGCGCCTGGTCGATCCGGCGGACCATCGCGTGGTTCAGGGCGTTCAGGGACCTCGGCCGGTTGAGGGTGAGATGGGCGGCTCGTCCGGCGGTGTGCAGCAGTACGGATTCCTCGGCGGCGTGTTCCTCGGTGCCGCTCATCCGGTCGCCTCCGTCAGGTCACGGGCCACGATGACACGCATGATCTCTCGGTTCCTTCCAGGGTCTGCCGGATGCGCGGTCCACGCGCGATCCTCTCGCCACCGTACTCACCGGGTGCCACGGCCTTCGCCCCGGTGCGAGGCACGCTCCGTCGCCACGCAGGTCGTGTCCGTGCCGGACCACGGCTGCACGACGCGCGGGTGCGGAGCCTGCGGAACACCGGCCTCGAGGCCTCACGCGGCCCCGTCGGCACCGCACGCGCCGCGCGGCCCGTCAGGGCGTCGCCGCCGTGCGCAGGTACGCGCCGAGACGGGCGATGGCAGACGGGTTGCGGGGGCTCTCGACAAGGTCGACATAGTCGAGGACGAAGATGCGCCGGTGCTTCACGGCGGACACGCCGCGCAACGGCGGGTGGTTCAGAAGGAATTTCCTCTTCTGCTCGGCGCTGGTGTCGCCGTAGTCGCAGATCACGATGGTGTCCGGGTTCCGCTCGACGACCGTCTCCCAGCCGACGGTGGTCCAGGAGTCCTGGACGTCGTGCATGACGTTGGTCCCGCCGGCCTCGGTGATGATCTGCTCGGGCGCGGCGTAACGGCCGGAGGTGAAGGGGGTGTCCTGGCCGCTGTCGTAGAGGAAGACCTTGGGCCGGTCGGCACCCCGCGGCGCCTTCGCCCGCACTGCGGCGATCCGCTTCTTGAAGCCGGCGATCAGCGCGGCCGCCCGCTTCTCCACGCCGAACAGCTTCCCGAGGTTCGTGAGGTCGGCGTAGAGCGCGTCGAGAGGCGGCATGATGCCGCGCGCGGACTTGGAACGGCCGTTGCGGCAGGACTCCGTGAGCACGTAGGAGGGGATGCCGAGCTTCTTGAGAGCGTCGGGTGTGAAGCCGCCGTCCTCGCGGAAACCGTAGTTCCAGCCGGCGAACACGAGGTCGGCGCCGGCGTCGAGGACGTTCTCCTTGGTGAGTTGGTCCTTCGAGAGCCACTTCACCTTGTCGTAGCCGTCCTTCCACGGCACGCCGGTCAGATCGCCCTTGTCGTCGGGCATGGCGAACCCGGCCATGCGGTCCTCCAGGCCGAGGGCGAACATGATCTCGGTGATGCCGACGTCGTTGGTGACCACGCGTCGCGGGACCTTGTCGTACGTGATCGTCCGGCCGCAGTTGGTGAGGGTGACGGCCGAGGTCTTGGCGTCATGGCGTGCACATCGCCCCCGTCGAGCCGCACCACTCCTGCGGCCGGCCGCAGCGCCCGGTACACGCACCTCAACAGGGTCGACTTGCCGCTGCCGTTGGGCCCGACGAGTCCGACGAAGGCACCGCTGTCCACGGCGAGCCGGATGTCGTCGACGAGCCGCACCGTACCCGCGCCGACCGACAGTCCCTCGATGTCGAGCCGCATCAGCGACCTCCGAACGCGTAGCCGCCACGCCGCATGAGCAGCAGGAAGGCGGGCACTCCGACGACCGCCGTGATCACCCCGACCGGAAGTTCCGCCGGAGCGAGCAGCAGCCGGGACAGCACGTCGGCCCACACCAGCAGCACCGCTCCGGCCAGGGGCGCGACCGCGAGGACCCGGCGGTGGTCGGCGCCCACCAGCATCCGTACGACGTGCGGCACCATCAGCCCGACGAACCCGATGGCTCCGCTGACGGCGACCACGGTCCCGGTCACGGCGGCCGTGGCGAGGAACAACTCGCGGCGCAGGCGCCCGGGTTGGACACCGAGCGCGGCGGACGTCTCTTCCCCCATGGCGAGCGCGTTGAGCGATTCGGCCCGCAGCCGGAGCCATGCCCAGCCGAGCGCCACGGTCACGGCGGCCACGGGCACCTGGGCCCAGGTCGCGCCGCCCAGGCTCCCCAGCAGCCACATCATCGCCGACCGGGCCGCCTCGCCCCGGGCGGCGCCGAACACCATCACGGTGGTGAGCGCCTCGAAGCCGTACGCCAGGGCGGTGCCGGTCAGGATCAGCCGGAGCGGGGTGAGGCCGTGGGGCGATCGTGCCACCGCGTACACGAGGACCATGGCCGCGAGGGCGGAGGTGAACGCCGACACCGACAGCGCCCACACCCCCAGTCCGGCGAACGCGCCGAACAGGATGAGGCGTTGGCGCCGACCGCCGACACCGAGGAGATGCCCAGCACGAAGGGATCGGCGAGCGCGTTGCGGACCATGGCCTGGACGGCCACGCCGACGGCCGCGAGCCCGGCTCCGACGACGGCGCCGAGCACGACCCGTGGCAGCCGGATCTCCCAGACGATGGTGTACGCGGCGGCGTCGGAGGCGTGCACGGTCCCGCCGGTGGCACCGGCCCACAAGAAGCGGAGGACGTCGGCCGTCCCGATCCCCGCCGCGCCCATGCCGACGCCGCATCCGAGGGACACCAGGAGCAGGAGCGCGAGGCCGACGAGGAGCGGCGCCAGGGGTATCCGGCTGCGGCTGCGGCCTTGGTCCCGGGTCCGGCCTCGACCGGGTACCGGGGTCGTGATGGTGCGCACGGCGGCGGTCCTTCGCCTGGGGCCGCCTGATGAACCCGAGCAGGAGGAAAGCCCGTACAGCGCGCCGGCCGTGCGGTCCCCTGTCGCATTCCACGGCGAGCAGTCAACGGGTCGCGTGCTCCCCGCGGGCGATCGGACTCGCGCGACGGACCACCGGGTCGCCACGCACACCGTTGCGGGTCAGCGCCGGATTCTCACCGGACTTCCCCCACGGGAGGCTCGGCGAGCGTAACAGCGCGGGACCCTCGGCACATCATCGCGACCGGCGCCGCACCCGGTCGCGGGCGGCGGGCGGTGGGTGACGGGCCCGGAGGACGTCCCGTCAGGCTTCCTCCCCGGGCCGCAACACGTACAGCTGCGGCAGGTTGACCACGATCGCCTCCTGGGTGCTGCGGGCGATGACGACGACCGCCTCCTCGGCGGGGTCCGGGTTCTCCTCGCGGTGCGGGACGAACGGGGGCACGAAGATGTAGTCGCCGGGAGAGGTGCGCAGCCGTACCTCCTCGGACTGTGTCCCCGAGTCGTCGAGGAAGACGAATTCGGGGTGCCCGCTGACCACGTAGATGGCGGTCTCGGACGCTCCGTGGTGGTGGTCGGAGGAGGCGGTGGAGGGGGCGACGTGGGTCTGGCCCATCCACAGTTTCTCGGAGCCGACGGTGTTTCCGCTGACGGCCGCGAATCTGCGCATGCCTCCGGTCTGCGCCGTGTCGCCGTCGAGAGCGCCGGCACGGATGTGGTGCAGGCGGGTGCGCAGGGGTGCTACCGACTCCCCTGCGGTGTCGTGGAGATGGGGGTGGAAACCTTCGCCGGGGGTCGTCAACGGCTCGCTCATGGATGGGGACGCTAGAGCGGCCAGGAAAAGGATGTCAAGAGGTGTCCATTGCCCTTCACCTGCGGCAACGTTCCCGCAATGTACGTGAGGAACCGGTGGAAGCCCTCGTGAGGGACGCGGTGTCGGGCATCATGTGCGCATGCATATCTCCGCGAAGGCGGACTACGCCACTCGGGCTCTGCTGGAGCTCGCCCGCGAGCCGGCCCGCCCCCTCACCTGCGAGGCGATCGCCTCCTCGCAGCAGGTCCCGTTCCGGTTCCTGAAGTCCGTGGTGGGCGAGTTGCGCCGAGCCGGCCTGGTCCGCAGTCAGCGTGGCTGCGAGGGCGGCTACTGGCTCGGCCGGCCCGCCGACGAGATCACCCTGCTGGATGTCGTGCGCGCCGTGGACGGTGACCTGATCACCTTGCGGGGCGAGCCGCTGACCGGGCTCGACTACCCGGGTCCCGCCTCCGGACTGCCGGACGTGTGGCGTCGTATCGAGGCGGATGCCGCCGCGGTTCTGGGCGGCACGACCCTGGCCGCGCTGCTGCCCGCCGAGGCGGGCCAAGAGCTGAGCCGGAAGGGGGCCGCGTGACGGCCCCGCCGGACCGGCCCGCGGTGGAGGTGGTGGAGTACACCGACCCGTTGTGTCCCTGGGCCTGGGGCTCGGAGCCGGTGTTCCGGCGGCTCCGCACCGCGCTCACCGGACGGGTCCGCTGGCGCCGCGCGTACTGCGTCCTGTTCGACCACGACGACGACCCGCCGCCCGATCCGGCGGCGGAGACCGCCTGGTACGCGCGCTATGTCGAGGACATCGGTGCCCACACGCGGGCGCCGCGGGCGCTGCGGCTGAGCCGGGTCGCCGCGAGTTCGTGGCCGTCCTCGCTGGTCGCCAAGGCCGCCGAACGGCAGGGCGGCGAGGTCGCCGAACGGGTGCTGCGGCGGCTGCGGGAGAGCGTCTTCGTGCTCGGGGAGCCCGCGGACACCGATGCGCTCGCGCTGTCCGCGGTCCGGGGCGTGCCCGGCCTGGACCATGAGCGGCTGGCCTCCGACGCGGCGTCGGCGGCCGTACTGGAGGCGGTGCGTGCCGACCGTGCCGAGGCGCGTCGGCCGGTCCGCGAGGTGCTGTCGGTGCGCGGCGGGTCGCCGCATCCCGGCGCCGCCAAGGAGACCGCCGACGGCGGGTACCGCTACGCGCTGCCGACCCTGCTGGTCCGCGCTCCCGCGGGGTGTCGCGTCGTACCCGGCTGGCGCCGGTACGAGGAGTACGCGTCGGCGTTCGACGAGTTGAGCCCCGGGCTGCTGCCGGCACCCGTGCGGCCGGCTCCCGCGGAGGCGCTCGCGCTCTACCGGAGTCTGACCGGTCCGGAGCGCGAACTGCTGACCGACGGTCCATGGCCTCCCGCGGACGCCGTCCGCGTGGAGACCGGCAACGGCCCGCTGTGGCTGGATCCGGAGGAGGCCGCGGTGCACCCGGCCGGTGGCCGCGGCGCTCCCGCCGCGCCCTGATGGGCTTCTGATCAGCGGTCAGGGCCCGTCCCGCCCAATGAGACACCAATTGGTGTCCATTGACAGCGGCTGAGAACCGGCCCCAGGATGTGCACCATGCTTACGACGCACCCCGGCGTGGTGTGCCGCTACGTGGACCTGCGGCGCACCTGCAGCGCTCTCTGTCGCTGACCGTCCGCCAACCGCGGCCTCCAGGCGCCTGACGCCCTCCCCGCCGGCACCGGCCATACGCCGTTCCGCCGCCCGGCCCCCGTCATCGCGCGCCGCTCTCCCAGCGTTTCGTCGCTTCCCCTCCCTTCACCTCCTGGCGCTCCCCGCGATCCGCCGACGCCTCATGCCCTGAGCGCGGCATGCCCACGTGTGCACCGAAGCCCACACAGGCATGCCCGCTCCGGCCTGCGAGGCGTCCGTCGGAGGGGCCTGCCGCCCTTGCTCCCCTTCCGCTGCCCCGGCGCGGGCGGGAGCCCTCGCAGAAAGAAAACAGATGTCCGGACGACTCACGCCCCGCAACCCCGCAGCGGCCCTCCACTCCCCCCGGCGCCCCGGCCGGCTGCGCACCGCCGCCCTGGGAACCGCCCTGGCCACCGTGCTCGTCCCCGCGCTCGGCGCCTGCGGCGACGAGGCGTCGTCGTCCGCGGGCGGCGCCGCGCTGAAGTGGACCTCCTCGTACTTCCCCGCCCACTGGGACCCGGTCGTCAGCGGCAGTGGCGCCCAGTTCCGTGAACTCGCCCTGGTATACGCCTCGTTGACCCGTACCGACGAGGACGGCAAGGCCGTGCCGGACCTGGCCAAGAGCTGGGAGTACAACGGCAAGGGCGATGTGATCACCTTCCACCTGCGTCCCCACCTGAAGTTCAGTGACGGTGAGCCGGTCGACGGTGCCGCCGTCAAGGCCGCCATCGAACGAGCCCAGAAGCAGAAGAACTCCGCTCTCTTCGGCGACCTGACCTCGATCAAGTCAGTGGAGGCCAAGGGCCTCGACGCGGTGATCCACCTCAGCCAGGTCGACTACCAGATCCCCCAACTGCTCGGCGAGCGCGTCCTGCAGATCGCCAGCCCCAAGGCGGCCGCCTCCCCCGACAAGCTCGACCAGAAGCCGGTCGGCGCCGGTCCGTTCACCGTCACCCAGCTCGTCCCCGGCACCAAGGCCGTCCTGAAGAAGAACCCGGACTACTGGGACGCCAAGAACATCCACATCGACGACGTCGAGCTGACCTCCGCCCCCGACGCCTCCACCGTCGTCTCCGGTCTCCAGACCGGGGTCTACAACTTCGCCGACATCGCGCCCAGTCAGGCCGACGCCGCCAAGAAGGCCGGACTCGACGTCTTCGTGCAGCCCGGTTTCAACGCCTCCAACCTCAGCCTCAACACCAACAAGGCGCCGTTCGACAACGACAAGGTCGTCGACGCGGTCCGCTACGCCGTCAACCGTCAGGAGTTCGTCGACAAGCTGACCTTCGGCTACGGCTCGGTGACCAACCAGCCCTTCCCCAAGGGCTATGTCGCCTTCGACCCGCAGTCGGAGAACGACTACGCCTACGACCCGGCGAAGGCGAAGAAGCTGCTCGGCGAGGCCGGTTACAAGTCCGGCGGCATCAAGCTCAAACTGGTCATCCCGGCCGAGGACCCCCAGGCCGAGATCGTCCAGGCGCAGTTGGCGAAGGTCGGCATCACCGTCACCATCAAGATCGACAAGAACTGGGCCACACCGTTCTTCGCCAAGGACCT
The DNA here is from genome assembly GCF_053599975.1 of Streptomyces sp. NPDC005141. Lineage (NCBI taxonomy): Bacteria > Bacillati > Actinomycetota > Actinomycetes > Kitasatosporales > Streptomycetaceae > Streptomyces > Streptomyces sp. NPDC005141. The sequence continues at coordinate 23,012 of NZ_JBSFYW010000038.1, forward strand.
GACGTTCTCGCTGTACGGCACCACGGGGCGTGACTCGGCGGCGCAGACCCTCACCGCGCACTTCGGCCCGAACGGCCCGCTCAACCTCAGCTCGCCCTATGAGCCGGCCGGCTTCGAGGCGGCCATCGCCAAGGTCCGCCAGACCCCGCTGGACTCGCCCGACTACACGAAGGTCCTCCAGGCGGCGACCCGGGCCGGCCTGAAGAGCAAGGCGCTGGTCTTCACGTACGCCTCGCCCAACCTCATCGCCAAGAGCAAGTCCATCTCCGACCTGCCGAAGAACCCGGCCCACATCGACTGGACCGGCGTGACCATCGCCGGCGGCAACTGACACCTCCGTCGATCACAGAGAGGGGGCAACCCATGACGACGACGGAGGCACCGGCCGCACCCGACGTCCGTCTCCCGGCCGCCGCGGCCAGGACACGGCACACGCTGGGCCGCGTCCTGGCCACCCTCGCCCGGTCGGTCACCATCTTCGTGCCCGTCTTCCTTGTCGCGACCTTCGTGACCTTCGCACTGCGGTCGCTGAGCGGGCTCAGCCCGGCGCGTATCCAGCTGGGCGAGGAAGCGACACCCGAAGCGGTCGCCCGCGTCGAGGCCCACTGGGGCCTCGACCGGCCCTTCCTCGTCCAGTACGGGGACTGGTTCGGCGGTGTGCTGCACGGGCAGCTCGGCGCGAGCTGGACCAACGGCGCCGACATCTCCACCCTCATCGGCCTCGGCCTGGGCGTGAGCCTGTCGGTCGCGACGTTCGCGCTGCTCATCGGCGTGGTCGCGGGCTTCGCCCTCGGCACGGTCGCGGCCGTACGCCGCACCACCTGGGTCGACCGCGCGATCACGGGCTTCGTCACGGTGATCTCCGTGATGCCTGCCTTCGTCGTCGGCATCGTGCTGGTCGCGGTCTTCGCGGTGGGACTGCACCTGTTCCCGTCGGCGGGATACGTCCCGGCGGAGCAGGGGTTCGGGCCCTGGCTCGCCCACATCACACTCCCGGCCATCGCGCTGAGCTTCGATGTAGTCGCCGACGTCGCCCGGCAACTGCGCGGCAGCCTCGTCGCGGCCTACCGCGAGAACTACGTGACCGGGGCGGTGGTCCGCGGCCTCAGTCCGCGCAGGATCTTCTTCGCCCACGTGCTGCGCAACGGCCTCGGGCCCGCGCTCGCCACGCTGGGCCTGAAGTTCCCCGCCCTGGTCGGCGCCTCCGTCGTCACGGAATGGATCTTCGGGCTCCAGGGCTTCGGACGGTTCGCCAACGACTCCGCGCAGGCCGGCGACGTACCGGCCGTGCAGGGCGTCCTCGTGGTGTCGATCGTCCTGGTCGTCGCCTTCAACCTGATCGTCAACCTGGTGCTGGCGCGCGTCACGCCGGCCTCTCAGCGGGGGGTGTGACCATGGTGCGCCGCGTACTCTCCCTCACCACGGGCCGGATCGCCGTGGCCGTCCTCGCCGCGATCGCCCTGCTCGCCCTGTTCGGGCCGCTGCTCGCTCCCCAGAACCCCCTGGCCACCAGCGACCACACGCTCGCCGCCGCCTCCGGGGCCCACTGGCTGGGCACCGACTACCTCGGCCGTGACGTGCTGAGCCGGCTGCTCGACGGCTCCCGCGTCAGCATCCTCGGCGCCCTGGAGGTCGCCCTCACGGCCCTGGCCACAGGAGCCGTCCCCGGCATCCTGTCGGTCTACCTCGGCCGGGTCTTCGAATGGGTCACCCTCCGGCTCACCGACACCTTGGTGGCCCTGCCGTTCCTGCTGTTCGCCGTCGCCGTCATCGCACTGCTCGGCAACGGCCTCACCCAGGCGATGCTGGTCACTGGCGTGCTGGTGTCCCCGCTGTTCTACCGCGTGGCCCGCGCGGCCACCCTGGCCGTGGCCCGCTCGCCGTACGTGGAGGCCGCGATCGTCTCCGGTGCCTCGATCGGCTGGATCGTACGCCGCCACGTCTGGGCCAAGGTGCTCCCGCCGATCGCGGTCGCGCTCGCCCAGACCATCGGCGTCGGCTTCGTCATCGTGTCGAGCCTGACCTTCCTCGGAATCGGCGTCCAGCCTCCCGCGCCCACCTGGGGCGGCCTGCTCGCCTCGGATCTCGGCTACCTCAGCCACCAGCCGTGGGCACCGCTCACCCCCGCCCTGCTGATCATGGTCACCGTCTGGGCCTGCAACCTCCTCGCCGACGCGATCCGCGACGTCTCCGGCGAAGCGGGCCGCGCCCTGGTCAACAACCGCAAGGCCCGCGCCAACCGCCGCGCCGAGGCCGGCCCCGCTCCCGCAGGAGGTGTGTGATGACCACTCTGTCCGAGAAACTCCTCACCGAGGCCGAGGAGTTCGGCGAGCCCGATCCCGGGCAGCCGGCCGACCCGCCGTCGCCGGTGCTGGCCGTGCGCGACGTACGGATCAGTGACCGGGCCGGCGGCCGGGAGATCGTCCACGGCGTGAGCTTCGCGCTCACCCCCGGCAGGACCGTCGGCATCGTCGGCGAGTCCGGCAGCGGAAAGACCCTCACCTGCCGTGCCGCGCTGGGCATCCTGCCCCATCACTTCGAGATCACCGGCGGCTCGGTGGAGATCGACGGCACCGATATCGCCGGCCTGTCCCCCGCGCAGTGGACGGACCTGCGAGGCGCCACGATCAGCGCGGTCTTCCAGGATCCGGCGTCGTATCTGAACCCGTCGATCCGGGTCGGCGCCCAGATCGCCGAGGTCCTCAGGGTCAAGAAGGGGCTGAAGCGGCGCGCGGCACACCGCCGGGCGATCGAACTGCTGCGCGCCGTCCAGCTGCGGAACCCGGAGCTCGTGCACGGCCAGTACCCCTACGAGCTGTCCGGCGGCATGCTCCAACGGGTCCTCATCGCCACGGCGATCGCCGCCGGCCCGCGGATCCTCATCGCCGACGAGGCCACCACCGCGCTCGACGTCACCGTCCAGGCGGAGATCCTCGACCTGCTGGCCGACCTGCGCGAGCGGACCGGACTCGCTCTCCTCGTGGTCTCCCACGACCTGGCCGTCGTCGCCCAGCTGTGCGACGAGGTCCTCGTCATGCGCCAGGGCGAGGTGGTCGAGCAGGGCCCGACCCGGGACGTACTCCACCGTCCGCAACACGAGTACACCCGGCTGCTGATCGCCGAGCACGAGCAGTACGGCCTGGAGAAGATCCTCGCGCCCAAGGAGGACGCATGAGCACCGAGGCCGTGATCACCGGTAAGGACCTGGAGTCCGCCGCCCCCGAGGAGCCCGCGCGCCCGGTCCTGGAGGTCAAAGACCTCGAAGTGCACTACGGGCTGCGCCGACGGCGCCGACGCGCCCTGCACGGCGTCTCCCTGAGCCTCGCGCCGGGCGAGACCCTCGGCATCATCGGCGAGACGGGCTCGGGCAAGTCCACCCTGGCGCGGGCCGTGCTCGGTCTGGTGCGCACCTCGGCGGGGTCCGTGGCCGTCGACGGCGAGGACGTCAGCGCCTACAGCGGACGTCAGTGGCGCTCCCTGCGCCGCCGCGGTGTGATCCAGTACGTCTTCCAGGACCCGCTGCGCAGCCTCGATCCCGATCTCACCGTCGAGGCCTCCCTCGCCGAACCGCTCCTCGTCCGGGGCGAGTCCCGCGACACGGCGGCCACCCGGATCCGCGCGTTCCTCTCCCGGGTCCGGCTCTCCGAGGACCTGCTCGACCGGCTGCCCGGTGAGCTCTCCGGCGGCCAGCGCCAACGCGTCGCGGTCGCCCGGGCGTTGGTCACCGAACCCCGCCTCGTCATCCTCGACGAGCCGGTCAGCGCCCTGGACTCCGCCAACCGCGTCCAGATCCTGCAGATCCTCAAGGAACTCCGCGACGACGGTGTGGCCCTCGTCTTCATCTCCCACGACCTGGGCTCCGTCGCCGGGATCGCCGACCGCATCGCCGTGCTGTACCAGGGCGAGCTGGTCGAGGCCGGCACCGCGCACGACGTCATCGCCCGGCCCCGGCACGCCTACACACGTCTGCTGGTCCGTTCCGCGCCCACGCTGCACTCCGCGCCGGCCGACCGGGCCGAACGCGCGGCCCTGCGCGCTCTCCTGAACGCCTGAACCCCCGAGAGACAGGAAGCAAAGCCATGCCCCGCACGATCCATCTCGCCCTGCACCCCTACGGCGTCGGAGGTCCCGGCCAGCACGGACTGTGGAAGGACCCGCGCGTCGCGAAGAACGCCAGCATCGACATCGACTACTACATCCGGCTGGCGAAGGCCGCCGAACACGCCCTCTTCGACGCGCTGTTCATCGTCGACAGCCAGTTCATCAACGACACCTACCCGGCGCACTACCTCAACCGCCTCGAACCGCTGACCCTGTTGTCCGCGGTCGCCACCCACACCCGGCACATCGGCCTGGTCGGCACGGCGAGTTCGACGTACAACTCGCCGTTCAACCTGGCCCGCCGCTTCGCCTCCCTCGACCACATCAGCGGCGGCAGGGCCGGCTGGAACGTCGTCACCAGCTTCGACACCGGCACGTCCAGGAACTTCGGCCTCGACGAGCACCTCGACTACACCACCCGCTACGGCCGTGCCCTGGAGTTCGTCCAGGTCGCCCGGGGCCTGTGGGACTCCTACGAGGACGACGCCTTCCCGGCGGACGTGGACCGGGGTGTCTTCCTCGACCCGGCCAAGCTGCACGCGCTCGACCACGTGGGCGAGCATTTCAAGGTGGCGGGACCGCTGAACCTCTCCCGCTCCCCGCAGGGCCAGCCCGTGATCTTCCAGGCCGGGGTGTCCGAGGAGGGCCGCGACCTCGCCGCACAGGTCGCCGAGGGCATCTACGCGCCCGGCGGCAGCCTCCAGCAGGCGCAGGAGTACTACGCCGACATCAAGAAGCGCACCGCCTCCTACGGCCGCGACCCCGAGCACATCAAGATCTTCATCCACGGGGGCCCCGTCGTCGCCGCCACCGACGAGGCGGCCCGGCGCCGCGAGCGGGAGATCTTCGAGGAGGACAACGACTTCGACCGCAATCTCGCCCTGCTCGGCCGCTCCTTCGGCGCCTACGACTTCAGCGTGCACGGCCTGGACGCGCCTTTCCCCGACGTCGCACACCTCGCCGAGAAGGGCGGCCGCACCGGAGCGGCGAACCTCATCGAGCGGGCCCGGACGGAGAATCTGACACTCCGCCAAGTCGTCGAGTCCGTCAATCAGTTCCGCAGCTCGCCCTTCGTCGGAGCGCCGGAGACCGTCGCCGACACCATCGAGAAGTGGTTCGACGCAGGCACCTTCGACGGCATCAACCTCGCCTTCCGCACCGAGGACGAACTGAACCTCTTCGTGGACGGCGTCGTCCCGATCCTCCAGAAGCGCGGACTGTTCCGCACCGCGTACGCGGCCGACACTCTGCGCGGCAACCTCGGTCTGCCCGCCCCGGCCAACCGCCACGCCCGCGAGCCCCAGCTCGTGAACGACTGAGGATCCCGCCACGACGACCGGTCGGGCACGCCTTCGCGCCTACGGCCACCCCGGCCGGCTCACCCCGACGCCGGCCGGCGCGGCGGGCTCGACCCCGAAAGGCCACCACCCCATGACGAGCGAACAACCACGCTTCAGGCTCGGCTTCCTCACTCATGTCCAGGGACGCGACCACGACATCGCCCGTACCTACCGCAACGCGCAGGAACTGTTCGTCGTGGCGGACGAACTCGGCTTCGACGTCGGCTGGGTCGCCCAGCACCACGTCGCCCTCGGCGGCGGCGGTCTGTCCTCGCCCTGGACCTTCCTCGCCCACGCCGCGGCCCGGACCACCCGCATCCGGCTGGGCACCGCCGTCACCGTCCTTCCGCTGGAGGACCCCGTCCGTCTCGCCGAGGACATCGCCACCGTCGACACCCTCAGCGGCGGCCGCGTCGAGATCGGCGTGGGCAGCGGATCGAGCAGCCTGGAGTACGCCGCGTTCGGCAAGGACGTCGCCCGCAAGCGTGAACTGACCAGCGAGAACCTCGACGTGCTGCGCCAGGCCCTGGCCCAGCGTGATGTGGGCACGCCCGACTTCCGCATCCAGCCCCGGCCCGGCGACTTCGGCCGCCGCGTCTGGCAGGGCGTGTTCAGCGCACAGGGAGCCGCCTACGCCGCGAGCCTCGGATCGAACCTGCTGCTCAACCGGGCGGCCTACGGATTCGACGCCCCCACCGACGAGGTGCAGCGCGCCTGGGCCGACGCCTTCCTCGCGGCCTGGAACCAGCCGCACCGCCCACGCATCGGCCTGTCCCGCTTCGTCTTTCCGGCCAAGGACCGGCGTACGGCGCTCCGCGCGATCGGCGACGACGTGCACCGTGCGGCGTTGCGGATGGCGGAGAGCGGCGCGTTCCCCCGGGGCCTCGGCGCGGACGAGGCGCTGCGCCGCTTCCACACCTTCTACGGCCATCCCGACGAGATCGTCGAAGCCCTGCGCCAGGAGAAGGTCCTGCCCGTCGCGACCGACCTGATCACGCAGTTCAACCCCGCCGTCCCCGACCACGGCGCCGCCGTGCGTGCCCTCGAACTCATCGCGACCGAGGTGGCACCCGCCCTGGGCTGGAAGCCGGCGCACACGGCCGAGCCGGCCCCCGTCGAGCCCGCATCCGTCGAGCCCGCATCCGTCGAGTCCGCATCCGTCGAGTCCGCATCCGCAGGAGTATGAGATGACCCAGTACAGCGACCACCACGGGCCCGAAGGCCTCCGAATCCGCGGCACGGTCATCGTGGTTCCCGGCCGCGGCGAGACCAGGTCGGCCTACGCGCGCTTCGGCCGGCGGCTCGCGGCCGACGCCTACCGCGTCCGGGTGATCGACCCCCCGGCGCTCGACGCCGAGAACCCTGCCGTGTCCCTGACCGGCTTCGCCGCCGAACTCGCCGCCGCGGTCGACGGCACGGTGTCCGAGGACGGTGTCGTGCGGCCGCTCGTCCTCGTCGGGGCGGACTCGGGGGCCGCCGCGCTCGCCGCGCTGCTCGGCCGGGCGGAGACCTCGCCGGCTCCGCGGCCCGACGCCCTCGTCCTCGCAGGCCTCCCCGGCCCGTCCGGCTCGATCGGCGCCGTCGCCGACACATGGGACCACGAGCTCGACGTCCGCACCTCGTGCCCCGCCCACCGAGGCATCCTCACCCAGGATCCGCAGGTGCGGCGCGGGTCTCTCGACGACGCGATCCCGGACGCCGTACTGGGCGCGGCCTACGACAGCGAAGCCCTCCCGCCCACGCTGCTGCTCGTCGGCGACTCCGATCCGCTGGCCGACCACGAGGCGCTCGCACGTGTGGCCAAGTCACTCCCCCAAGCACGCCTTTCGGCCGTCCACGGCGCCCATCACGACGTCCTCAACGACCTCCAGCACCGCTCGGTGGCGGCCGAGGTCGTCACCTTCCTCGAAACACTCGGCAACGCGTTGCGGCCCCTGATCACGGTGCGGTCCAGCGCCTGGTGAGGACCCGTCGCCCGCACCTCCACGGACGTCCACGGCCGTCCGCCGACGACTCCGGGCCGCCCGGCGCGGCGCCATGCGCACAGCCCACGCCCCGCGCGCACCGGGTGCCGCCCGCGCTCGCGGCGGCTCCGTGACGGACCCGCCCGCTCCCGATCACCGCGCACTCCCCTCTCCGTTCACCACCCGCCCGCTTCACGCATCCGCGTCCCGACCCGGAAGGTTCGCCATGGCCACGATCGTGTCCGTCTCCGGAAGCCCCTCCCCCACATCCCGCACCACACGACTCCTGCGCCACCTGGAGGACCGGCTGCGCCGCCAGGGCCACGAGGTGACGCCGCTGGAGGTCCGTACGCTCCCCGCCCACGCGCTGCTCGGAGCCGACTTCCGGCATCCGGCGATCGTCGAGGCCGCGGCCCTCTTCGAGCGGGCGGACGGCGTGGTGATCGGCACGCCCGTGTACAAGGCGGCCTACTCCGGCCTGCTGAAGTCGCTCCTCGACCTGCTCCCGCAGTACGCGCTGACCGGCAAGACCGTGCTGCCCCTCGCCACGGGCGGCAGCACGGCCCATGTCCTCGCGATCGACTACGCGTTGCGTCCGGTGCTGAGCTCCATGGGCGCGTCGCACATCGTGCCCGGCTGGTTCACGCTCGACAAGGACGTCACCCTCGGCGACGACGGCGCACCGGTCATCGCACCGGCCGCGGCGCAGGCACTGGAGCAGGTGACGGACCACTTCTCCGCCGCGCTGGGAGGCCGTACGACCGCGCTCGCGTCCACCGGCTGAACTCGGCCGGCGACATCGTCACACCCCACGGGCACACCGGCTTCCGATGGCAGGGTGGTGCCGTGAAGTACGGGCAGGGCGGTCAGAGACGAGGGCATGGCCTGGGCCCCGCCGAGGCCGACGCCGACGCCGACGCCGACGCCGACGGGGACCATCGGGGTGGCGCCCGACCCGACCGGCGCGATGGTCGCCGAGGTGGTGACTACCGCCATCTCCACGCCCATCAGCGTCAGGCCGAAGGCGATCGGGACGCGGGGGCCGAAGCGCGGCGGCGCGGGCGGTCTCCGACGCGAAGGCTTGTCTCAGGGCAGGGATACGGGGCCCGGCAGGAGCGGGATGGTCGTGCCTTCGGCGCGCGACCCAGCGCTCGGGCTACTCCGTACGAGTGAAGCCGGTGGCCCGCCGGTGGTCACTGGTGGCCCCCTCCGGGGCAGGGTCGGCATCGTTGCCCCCAGTCCGATCGACCGACATCCTGGAGGACTCCTCATGCTCGGTACAGACTTCACTACCGGATCGCCCAACTGGCTCGACCTCGGCAGCCCCGACACCGAGGCGTCCGCCGCGTTCTACGGCGCCGTCTTCGGCTGGCGGTTCGCCTCCGCCGGGCCCGAGGCGGGCGGGTACGGGTTCTTCCAGGTCGACGGGAAGACCGTCGCCGCCATCGGGCCGCTCACCGAGGAAGGGGCGAGCTCCGCCTGGATGATCCATTTCAAGGCCGATGACATCCAGGCCACCGTCTCGGCCGTCACGGCCGCAGGCGGCACCGTCCGGATGGAACCCACCGACGTCATGGGCGAGGGCTGGCTGGCACAGGCGACCGACCCGCAGGGCGCCGAGTTCGCCCTCTGGCAGCCCGGCAAGACCGCCGGGCTGGACATCGCCTCCGCCCCGAACACACTGCTCTGGGCGGAGCTGCACGTCCCCGACCCCGTCGCGGACATCGGCTTCTACCAAAGCCTCTTCGGCTGGCGCAGCCAGGAAATGCCGGCGCCCGGCATGACGTACAGGGTGCTGAGCACCAAGGACGGCGACCAGCAGGAAGCCTCCTTCGGCGGGGTCGCGCCGATGGGCGACGGCGCCGGCGGCGGGGTCGAGCAGCCCCGGTGGGTGCCGTACTTCCACTCGGAGGACGTCGACGCCACGGTTACCGCGGCACAGTCCAACGGCGGGTCCGTGCTCATGCCGGCGGCGGACATCCCTGATGTCGGCCGGATCGCCTGGATCGCGGACCCCTTCGGCGCGGCGTTCGCCCTGCTGAAGCCCGACCCGCAGATGTGACCCTCCTGGCCGGCGAGGCCCACCCGGCCGGGAACCGAGATGCCCCGGTCCGGTGGGCCGTTCCAGGTCGGATGCGAGCGGCGCTCACGCGGGCTCGGCTGCCATCAGTTCGAGGTAATGGCGAGCAAGGTCGAGATAGTGGGTGCTGTCAGCGACCAGCTCCCCTCGGGTGGCCGAAGCGCCGTGATCGTCGGTCAGGACGGCTTCAGCAGCCTGGAAGAGGTGGAACACGCAGTGGAGCTGCCCGTCCCCGGAACCCTCCCCGCCTCCGAAGACCGCCGGCCTGGTGGGAACGCCGACACCCCACGTTCCCTCGATCTCCTCCTCCGTCGCCAGACTGGCCAGGTCGGCGAGCACCGAAGCCTGAGCCCTCGCTGTCTCGACGAACTGATCAGCTGAGGGAAGCCGGGAAAGCTCCATGCCACCGGCGGCGAACGCCTGGACATCCGCGTCCAGCGCCGCCTCGAGCCCACGGACCGCGACAGCCCAGATGTCCGCCCATACGGCCACCGTCCCGGGCGGTGCGGCCTTCGCGGCCGACTTCAACGTCGCCAGTGCGGTCTGCAATTCAGGATCAGTGGTCGTCATGACGGGATCCTGCCTCACCGTGCACAGGCTCACGCTCGGAGAGCGGCACCTTTTGGGAGCGGGCGGTTCTCCCCCATCGCCCGTGTTCGGTTCGATTCCGGGGCTCACCGGGTTCCGGCCGAGGTGTGTTCCGTCCTTTGCCGAATGCCGAATGCCGAGTGCCGCGCGCCCGGGAGCGGCCCGGGCGATCGCCTCGGGCGTCGCCCCCGGTGCCGGTTCAGCGGCTACGCCATTCCTCGGCGAGCAGTTCGTACGACCGCAGCCGGTCCGCGTGCCTGTGGGTGATCGTGGTGATCAGCAATTCGTCCGCCCCGGTGGCCTCTTGGAGCTGCGCCAGCTGGTCCGCCACCCGGCCCGGGGAACCGACGAACTGCGTGTCGAGGCGGTCCTGGACCAGTGCCCGGTCGGCGTCGGACCAGACGTGGGCGCGTGCCTCGTCCGGAGCGGGGAACTCGATGGCCCCCTCGGCCGTGCGGATGCTGCGGACCCACAGGCCGTATCCCGTCGCGAGTTCGCGGGCGGTCTCGTCGTCCTCGGCGACCACGACGTCGGCGGACACGCTGACATACGGCTTGTCGAGGACGTCGGAGGGCTGGAAGGCCGCGCGGTACCCGTCCACCGCCTCCAGGACCGTGGCCGGACTGACGTGGTAGTTCGCCGCGAACCGGAGTCCGCCGCGGCCGGCGACCTCCGCGCTCTGTCCGCCGCTGCTGCCCAGGATCCAGAGTTCCAGGTCCGCGCCCTCGCCCGGGACGGCCCGCGCCTCGATGCCGTCGGCGGAACGGTAGGTGCCCGCGAGCAGCGCGAGGATGTCGTCGATCTGCTCGCCGTAGTCCTGCGACTCGGCGTTCGGCTGCTGGAGGAGCCTGCGTTGCAGGGCGACCCGTGGTGAGCCGAGCAGGTGCTCGAAGGAGAAGCGGGGCGGTATGCGGAGGCCGTTCGGGGCGCGGCCGTCGACCACGGGTGTCGCGGTCGGCAGCGGGGCGGAGGGCCTGCCGGGCGGGCGGCCGCCGGAGCGTCCGAGGCCCAGGTCGAGACGCCCGGGGTGCAGCGCGTCGACCAGGCCGAACTCCTCGACCGTGGACAGGGCGGTGCGGTGGCCGAGTTGTACGGCACCGGAGCCGAGCCGGATGGTCGAGGTCGCGGAGGCGGTCAGGGCGAGGAGTACCGCTGGTGAGGTACCGGCCACGCCCGGGTTGAGATGGTGTTCGGCGAACCAGTACCGGGTGTACCCGAGGTGCTCGGCCCGCCGGGCCAGTTCGATGGAGTTGCGCAGCGCATCGGCGGCGGTGGAACCGGACGAGATCGGGACCAGGTCGAGGACGCCGAGAGGGATGTCGGACATGCGGGTCGGGGCTCCTCAGCGGTCGGCGGGCACGGGTGCGGGGGTGGGGACGGGGGCGGCAGGCTGCGGGAGGACGGGACCCCACGCGAACGGCGGGTCGGGGATCTCGCGGCGCAGCACTGGTGCGACGTCCGACTGGAAGAGCTCCAGCGCGTCCCGGTGCTGACGGTCGGTCAGTCCGCCGGCGTCCGCGTGCAGATGCAGCACGCTGTGCCCGAACTGCTCGTGATAGCGGTGCACCTTCTCGATGATCTGCTGGGGGCTGCCGATCAGCGCCGAGCTGCGCTCCACGTAGTCCTCCAGCGTCGAGAACACCGGCTCCAGGCCCAGACGTTTCTGGAACGCCAGGTTGCCTTCGAACACCGGCCGGTAGACGGCGAGTGCCTCCTGGGAGGTACGGGCCGCGTAGAAGCCCGCCGTGCCGGCGCCGACCGCGATGGCCGCCGGATCGTGGCCGTAGTGCACCCAGCGCTCGCGGTAGTAGCGGATCAACTCGGCATACGGTTCGATGGGGTTGGTGACGTTCGCGGAGAAGAGCGGGTCGCCGTAACGTGCGGCCAGATCGACCGACTCCTTGCTGGTGGCGCTGCCGTGCCAGACCCGGACGGGCGTTTGGAGGGGGCGGGGCCACACTTCTGCGTCCTTGAGTTCCGGACGGAAGCGGGTCGCCGCGGTGACCTTGTCCTCCCGCCAGATCCGGCGGAACACCTCAAAGCTCTCGGCGTTGCGGTCCCACTGATCCTCGGTGGTGACCTGGAACAACTCCCGTTGTGCGGCGCCGTTCCCCTTGCCGACGATCAGCTCCAGGCGTCCGCCGGACAGATGGTCGAGCGTCGCGTAGTCCTCGTACGCGCGGACCGGGTCGAGGAGGCTGAGTGTGGTGACCGCGGTGAACAGCCGGATCCGCGAGGTGAGCGCGGCGATGTGGCTGAGGACCACGGGGGGCGAGGAGGAGATGAACGGACGCTCGTGCCGCTCCCCCACGCCGAAGCCGTCGAAGCCCAGTTCCTCGGCGAGCAGCGCGTTGTCGATCACCTCGCGGAAGCGGTCGTTGGTCGGTTTCTGGATTCCGGTGACCGGGTGGGGGGCGTGCACGATCAGGGTGATCGCCAGGAACTTCATGACGCCGCCCGGTCGGCCGCCGCCTCGGCGTCGGGGTGGGCCAGGCCGAGGTGGTCGCGCAGGGTGCTGCCCTCGTAGTCGGTGCGGTAGACGCCGCGTTCCTGGAGGAGCGGGACGACGGTGTCCGCGAAGGAGTCCAGGCCGCCCGGCGTGATGTGCGGGACGAGAATGAAGCCGTCCGAGGCGTCGGCCTGGACGAAGTCGTTGATCGTCTCGGCGACGGTGGCGGGGGTGCCGACGAAGGCCTGCCGGTTTCCGGTCTCGATGACGAGGTCGCGGATGGACCAGTTGTTGGCGGCCGCCCGCTCCCGCCATTCGCGGGCGGTGGCCAGCGGGTCGCGGTACATCCGGACCTGGGCGCGGCCGCGGGCGATGGTGTGCTCACCGAGGTCCGGGTCGATGTCGGGCAGCGGGCCGTCCGGGTCGTACGCGGACAGGTCGCGGTTCCAGACGAACTCCAGGTGCTTGATGGCGGTGGCGCCGCTGACCTGGGCACGCCGGACCGCGCGGGCGCGCTCCTCGGCCTCGGCGGCGGTGTCCCCGAGCACGAAGGTCGCGGCGGGCAGGATCAACAGCTGGTCGTGGCGGCGGCCGTACCGGGCGAGGCGGCTCTTGACGTCCGTGTAGAAGGCCTGACCCTCCTTGAGGGTGGCGTACCGGCTGAAGATCGCGTCGGCGCCGGACGCGCCGAACTCGCGGCCCTCCTCGGAGTCACCGGCCTGGAAGATCACCGGGCGGCCCTGCGGGGACCGCGGGACGTTGAACTGCCCCTCGATGTCGAAGTGCTGTCCCTGGTGGACGAAGGCTCCGGCCTTGGCGTCGTTCAGGAAGGTGCCGGTCTCCTGGTCGGCGACGATCTCGTCCCCGCGCCAGGAGTCGAAGAGTTCGTTCGCCGTGGTCAGGAACTCCTTGGCCCGGGAGTAGCGCTCCTCCTGGGGCAGGAAGCCGCCGCGGCGGAAGTTCTCGCCGGTGAAGGCGTCCCAGGAGGTGACGACGTTCCAGGCGGCGCGTCCGCCGGAGAGGTGGTCGAGGCTCGCGAACTGCCGGGCCACCTCGTAGGGCTCGTTGAAGGTGGAGTTGATGGTGCCGGTCAGGCCGAGGTGTTCGGTGACGGCGGCGAGCGCGGCGAGGATGGCGAAGGTGTCGGGCCGTCCCACGACGTCCAAGTCGTAGATCTTTCCGCCCTGTTCGCGCAGACGCAGGCCTTCGGCGAGGAACAGGAAGTCGAACTTGGCGCGCTCGGCGGTCCGCGCGAAGTGCGCGAAGGAGCTGAACTCGATGTGGCTGCCGGCCTCGGGGTCGCTCCACACGGTGGTGTTGTTGACGCCGGGGAAGTGCGCCGCGAGATGGATCTGCTTGAGCGGCTTGCTCATGGTCGGGGGTCCTTCCGGCTCAGGCGGTCGTGGCTTGGGGTGCACCCTGCTCGGCGAGCTTGGGGGCGTAGCGGTTCGCGGGGCGGGAGAGCCCGAGCAGTCCGCGCAGGGTGTCGGCCTCGTAGGCGTTTCGGAAGACGCCCCGGCGCTGGAGTTCGGGCACGAGGCCGCGGGTGATCGCGGGGAGGTCGTGTCCCACGACGGCGGGTCGCAGCCGGAAGCCGGAGAGCCCCTCGGCGGCCAGCTCCTGGAGGAGATCGGCGAGCTCGGAGGGCGTCCCGGCGAAGATGCGGGCGTCGCTGGTGTACGGCTCACCCGCCTCCGCGTCCAGTCGCTCCCGGCGGGCCTCGGCGGCCCCGGGGTCGTCGTCCAGGAAGACCACGAGGTCACCGAAGACGTGAACGGTGTCGTCGGCCCGGCCGGCCGCGGTCTGTTCGGCGCGGATCTCCTGGACGATGGCACGGGCCTGGTCGACATCGTGCGGGGTGACGTAGCCGACGTCGGCGGACCTGGCCACCAGCCGGTACGGGATCGTGGCGTGAGCCAGGGCGGTGACGACCGGCTGCCCCTGGGGCGGCCGGGGGGTGATCGAGGGGCCCTTGACGCCGAAGTGCCTGCCCTCGAAGTCGATGTAGTGCAGCTTGTCGCGGTCGATGAAGCGGCCGGTGACGGTGTCCCGGATCTCCGCGTCGTCCTCCCAGCTGTCCCAGAGCCGGCGCACGGCCTCGACATGGTCGGCGGCTTCGTCGAAGACGTCGGCCACGACTTCCTGTGCCGCGGGGGTGTTGTAGTCCTCGAAGCGGAACGGCGGGAACGTGCGGCGTCCGAAGTGCGCGGCCTCGTTCTGGCGTGCCGTGATCTGGACGCGCAGGCCCGCTCGGCCGGAGCTCACGTAGTCGAGGGTGGCGATCGCCTTGGATATATGGAACGGCTCCGTGTGTGTGGCGACCACAGTCGGCACCACTCCTATGTGGCGGGTCAGCGGCGCGATCCGCGAGGCGATGAGGACGGCGTCCAGGCGGCCGCGGACCTGGTCGGTGCGCCCGTCCGGTCCGGTGGGTGACGAGGACTGAAGGCCGAGCCCGTCCTCGATGGTCACGAAGTCGAGGAGACCGCGCTCGGCCTCGCTGACCAGATCGGTCCAGTAGGCGGCGGTCAGCAGTTCGCGGGGGCGGGACACGGGCTCGCGCCAGGCGGCCGGGTGCCAGCCCGCGCCGTCCAGCGCGACGGCGAGGTGCAGAGATGTGGGTGACGAGGACACGGGAGGTGCCTTCCTGATCGACCGTACGGGGAAGCCCGCCCCGGCGAGCGGGCGCGGCTGCGGGGAAACAGGTCAGGGGCGACAGAGCGCGCCAGCGACCCGCAGCAGATCGATGTGCGGCCGGCCGTACAGGTGCAGGCGGCGGGGCGACAGGGGCCTCGGCACGCGGCGGCGGGGCACGCGACGCATGTGCCTCACCTCCGCCCTCTCGGCCCGGTGCTCCGGGGTTCGTCGTCGGCCCGGCCCTCGCGAGTCCCCGACGGGGCGCCACGCGGTCCTGAACAAGGACAACCGCACGGCTATGCCCTTTCTTCCGGCTGCCCGGCCTCTTCTTGCCCCGTTCGCTCGGCCTGTTGTGCGCCGGGGGTGCGGACGAGCACGAACCGTGTGCGGCGGCGCAGGGTGAACCCGATCGACTCGTAGAGCCGGATCGCGTTCGTGTTGTCGGCGGCGGCGTGGAGGAAGGGGATGTCCCCGCGTTCCCTGATGCCCGCCGCGACCGCGCGGACCAGGCGGGTGGCCAGGCCTCGGCCTCGGTGGTCGGGGTGGGTGCACACCGCGCTGATCTCGGTCCAGCCCGGCGGGCGGAGTCGTTCGCCGGCCAGGGCGATCAGCCTGCCGCCCTCCCGGATGCCCAGGTAGGTGCCGAGTTCGACGGTGCGGGGCAGGAAGGGGCCCGGCCGGGTGAGGGCGATCAGGTCGAGGATCTCGGGCACGTCGGCGAGGCCGAGCCGTACGGCTTCGGGCGCGGGCTCACTGTCCAGCGCGGTGGCGGTCAACTGGACCCCGTAGCCGCTCTGTTCGATCGTCCAGCCGTCGGGCACGTCCTGGACCGCGGTGACCGGGGTGACCCGGCCCGGTCCGACGAGTTCGGCCAGGTCGTCCCACGAGCGGGGGTCGGCGGGGTCGGCGAGGGCGGTGAACGGGGACACGTCCGTGGGGTAGCGGGCGGCCCGGCCGAGGCGCTCGGCGAGGTGGGTGTGCGGACCCGTCAGCGCGGCCCAGGCCGCGTTGTCGAGGATGTGCGGTGCGGTCGGGCTCGGGGAGGGTCCGGGGTGGACGCTGGTGGACATGGCGGTGCGGGTTCTCCGTATCTGGAACGCGGCCGGACGCGCCCCGGGACTCCGCCGCGGCGCGGCGGAGTCCCTTGAGGTGGGGCGGTGGTTCAGGAGTTGTCGAGCGGCAGGCCGGGCGGGTTGACCTGGGAGGTGTCGACGGCCTCGTTGGAGAGGTTCCAGGCGTCCAGCCACTTGCCGTACTGGCCGTTCTTGATCAGGTAGTTGATCGCGTCGGCGACCGGCTTGGCGAGCCCGCTGTCCTTCTTCGAGGTGGCGGCTATCAAGCCCTGGAGCGTCGCGCCGGCGCCGGAGAACTTGCCCGCGTTGCGCGTCGGGTTGGGGGTCTTGGCGGTCTGGGTGATGTGGTAGGCGATACCGGGGTTGGGGCCGAAGGAGACGTCGATCTTTCCGCTGGACAGCGCCAGGGCCGTGGCGTTGTTGTCCTGGTAGTACTTGAGGTTGAGCTTCTTGCCTTCCTTGGCCAGCTTCGTCTTCCACTCCAGGAGGATCTTCTCCTGGTTGGTGCCGGCGCTCACCGCGACGGTCTTGCCGGCCAGGTTCCGGTAGTCGTCGTCGAAGTTCCAGGTGCTCTTCTTCGGGACCTCGAAGCCGAGGTTGTCCTGCCGGTAGGAGGCGAACTCGTACTTCTTCTTGCGCTCCTCGGTGTCGGTGACGTTGGAGAAGGCCACGTCGACCTTGCCGCTGTCGATGCCGACGAACAGGTTCTCCCAGGTCGAGTTCTTCACCTCCGGCTTCAGCCCGAGGACCGCGGCCACCAGCCGGCCGAGGTCGGGTTCGGCGCCGGTCAGCGTCTTCTGGTCATCGCCCACGAAGGCCAGCGGCGCGAACCCCGCGGGCAGGGCGCCGACGCCGATCCGCAGCGTGCCGCTCTTGGCGACGGACTTGGGCAGCTCGGCGCTGATCGATTTCACCTCGGCGACCTTCAACTCGGTCTCCTCTCCTGCGCCGTTGGAGAGCGCGCCGACCGTGACCGATCCGGCCGAGGCGCCCTCGGTCCGGGTGGCGGCGTCGCTGTCACCCCCGCACGCGGCGAGCCCGGCGGCGAGGGAGGCGACGGCCGCGGTGGCGGTGACGCCGCGAAGAATTCTGCTGTTCAGGGTGAGGGTGCGCATGGCTTTCCTTGTCGGGTGGGTGCGGTGAGGGTGTGGGGGGCGCGGTCCCTGCGGGCCGCGAAATCGGTGGACGTGCGTGACGGCGCACGATGGAGCGCGAGTTCGGAGGTCGGTGCCGGGCGATGCGGCCTCGTCCACCGCCGGCGGCTTGGGCGCAGGCCGGTGCTGACGGGCCGCGCTGTCCGCCCGTCGGCCCGTGGGTCAGAGGACCTTGCTCAGGAAGTCCCTGGTGCGCTCCTGCTGCGGATGGTCCAACACCTTTGCGGGCGGACCCTGTTCGACGATCCGGCCGTCGTCCATGAACACGACCCGGTCGGCGATCTCTCGGGCGAAGCCGATCTCGTGCGTGACGATGACGAGGGTGGTGCCGCTCCTGGCCAGGTCCTTGATGACTTCGAGTACCTCACCGACCAGTTCGGGGTCGAGCGCCGAGGTCGGCTCGTCGAAGAGGATGACGCCCGGCCGCAGGGCGAGGGCGCGGGCGATGGCGACGCGCTGCTGCTGACCGCCCGACAACTGCCGCGGGTAGGCGCCGGTCCTGTCCGCCAGCCCCACGCGGCCGAGCAGATCCCGGGCCAGTTCCTGAGCCTCCGGCTTGGACAGCTTTCCGGTGGCAACCGGGGCCGCGGCCACGTTGTCCAGCACGGTCAGGTGCGGGAAGAGATTGAAGTTCTGGAAGACGAACCCGATCCGGCTGCGCTGTCCCAGGATGGCCCGCTCGCTCAACTCCTTGAGACGCTCGCCGTGCCGGCGCACGCCGATCAGCTCACCGTTCAGGCTGACGTGACCGATCTCGGGCTTCTCCAGATGGTTGATCACCCGAAGGAGAGTGGACTTGCCGGATCCGGACGGTCCGAGGATGACCGTGACCTCTCCGGGACGCATCGTCAACTCCACACCGTCCAGGACCTGGTGGGCGCCGTACCACTTGTGGACGTCGTGCACCTCGACCGCGGCGGGTTGGATGTCGAGCGCTCCGATGATCTCGGCCGCCGCCGTGTCGGCCACCTGGTCCTCCGGGACCGTCCTGGTCTTCACCGTCGTCCGACGGGCTTCGCCGGTCATATCGCCGTCTCCCTCCGGACCCGGGCCCGCACGTCGCGCAGACCGTTCCGTACCTTCTGCAGTGGGGTCGGCGGCAGGGTGCGCAGCGCGCCCCGCGAGTAGTGCCGCTCGACGTAGAACTGGATGACGGACACGACGCTGGTGAGGATCAGGTACCAGGCGGTGGCGACGAGGAGCAGCGGCACGATGTCACCTGGGTAGGTGCTGCCCATGGTCTGCACAGAGCCGAACAGGTCCAGCAGGGACACGTAGAAGACCAGCGAGGTGCCCTTGATCAGGCCGATCAACTGGTTGACGTAGTTGGGGGTGATGGAGCGCAGCGCCTGCGGGAGGACGATCCTCGCGAACTGGTAGCGCTTCGGCAGGCCGAGGGCGGAGGCCGCCTCGTGCTGGCCCTGGTCGACGGAGAGGATTCCGCCGCGCACCACTTCGGAGGCGTACGCCGCTTCGTTCAGGCTCAGTCCGATGACGGCGACCGCCATGTCGGTGGCCAGGCGGGACTCGTCGAAGGTGAAGAAGGCCGGACCGAACGGCACACCGACGCTCAACGTCTGGTACAGCGCGCTGAAGTTGTACAGGAACAGCAGGACGACGATGAGCGGTACCGAGCGGAACAGCCAGGTGTAGACCCAGCTCACCGCGCGCAGCACCGGACTCGGGGAGAGCCGGGCCAGCGCCAGCAGGACGCCACCCAGCAAGCCCAACACCGCACTGTAGATGGCGACTTCGAGGGTGATGAGCAGGCCGTCGAGGATCGTCGGGCGCAGGAACCAGTACTGGAAGCGGTCCCACTGGTAGAAGGGGTTGGTCACCAGGCCGTGGGTGATCTGGGCGACCAGCACGAGCACGACGGCCGTGATGATCCAGCGGCCGGGGCGCCGGAGCGGAAGGACCCGCTGAGCCGCGAGGGGCTTCGGAGCGGCGGGGACGTCGGGACGGGGGATCGCCTCGGCGGGCGGCGCTGATCCGGAGGACACAGCTATGCCCGGAGATTCACTCATGGAGAGCTCCAGCGGATTCGGACACCCCGGACCACGGCGAACGGCAGCGTGACGCGCAGCCGGAACGGCTCGGCACGACACGAGGGCACGGGCGCACAGGGAAACGGGGGCTGGACGGAGAAGGGGCACACCGCTACAGCGGTGGTCGTCAGCGGTTCAGCGGAAGAGCCGTCAGCCTTGACAGAGGGTGCGACACACGGCCGTACACAGCGCGCTGTTGACACGCAGCAGGTCGACGGAGCGGTCGGCGCACAGCACCACGCGGCCGAGGCGCCGCCATGCGGTCGTCCCATCAGCTGCGTGCATCGCCGTCACCATCGTTTCTCCGGTCCTGGGGCATTCCGTTGTGGGCCGCACGTTAGGCCCGCCCCGAAAAGAATGTCAATGCGGGTGCCCACCAGGTGAGACCGCGTGCCCGGCCTTCTTGACGGCATCACAGAGCGCACCGAGACTGGCGTGGACGGTCACGATTGTCAGCGCCCACGGTGCGGGTTCGTCCCGCTCCTGTGGTCATCGGCCCCGGCCCGCTGACAGGCAACCCTTCCACCGCGACGGGGTGCCCCGGGTGACGACCGGGTCCCGCCGGCGCGGCGGGGCAAGCGTGGTCTCGCGTCTCGCGAGCCCCGGAGTAGGACCGGTGGGGAATGCCCAAGAACGGCTTGACGAGGCGCCTGCACATCGATCTGTTGCGTGTCTCCAGCGCTTACTGATCCGCAGCCGGTCCGTTCGATCCGGACCGGTGCGACGAGCGCAGTCGTTCCGCATTCGGCCGCTGGTGCCCACAAGGCGGCGGTGGCTTCCTCGTTCCCCAAGGGAGAGTCATGCCCGAGACAGCTTCGCGCACTTCCAGCACGGCCAACTCACGTCCCTGTGACCAGGTTTCGTCCCCCTCGGAGCTTCGCATCGAGGTGGCGACATCCTCCGCCCGCCCCCACCGTGTCGACAGCCGCATCGGCGTCGGCCTGGCCGGCGGCTTCTACCCCGCACCGCACCGCTACGAGCTGTATCTGTCGGAGAGTTGTCCGCTCTCGCTGCGCATCGCGATCACCCTCGACCTGCTCGGTCTGAAGGACTCCGTGGCCACCACGCTCCTGACGCGCCCCACCGAGACACCTGACGCCTTCACCTCGCTGCGCCGTGCCTACGAGGCCACCGAGCACCACTACGACGGACCGCTGACGGCGCCCGCGCTGTGCGACCGGTGGAGCGGACGCATCGTCAGCAACCATACCCCCGACATCCTCCGCGATCTCGCGGGTCTGCTCTCCGGTCACGGCGCGGGTTGCCCTTCGACGCTGCGCCCGCCGGCCCTCGCCGCGGACATCGAGGCTCTCCGCGACCTGCTGGACCGCGACGTCACCCCGTCCGCCCAGCCCTCGGAACTCTCCGCGGCCCTGGAGTTGCTGGACTGCCAACTCGCCTCGCGGCCCCATGTTCTGGGCGAGACCCTGACGGCGGCGGACGTTGACGTGTGGGTGGCCCTCAGTCAACTGGACCCTGAGGGAACCCTCCGCTCGTTCCCCCGGCTCCTGGACTACGTACGCCGTCTGGGCGACCACCCCGCCTTCCGGGGCGGAGGCAGCGCCCGGCGGCGGTGAGGAGTCCGTAAGGCCCGTCCGGCCGGGTGAGCGGCCTGCTCACCCGTCCGGCTGAACGGGGAACCGGTCGCTGGGGCCCGGTGTCCGGACCGTTCAGCCGCGTGGGGTCAGTACGACGCCCGCGCCCTTCAGGGTCGAGGTCCACTCCCGGCCCTGGTCAACGGTCTTCCCCGGAGACCTCGCCTGCCCGCCGCACAGAGCGCCGGCCGGGACGGTCCACCGGTCTGCCCGCGTCCACGTGCGGTCCGCCGACGTTCGGCGCAGTCTATGAGCGTAGGAGAGCTACACCCAGACCACACGTCCGGCGGTCATAAGGAATGGCGATGGCTGACACAGGCGCGTCGACACCGCCGTCGGTGGCGCAGCGCAGGATTCTCGCCCCGCTCGCCCTCGCACAGTTCATCTGCAGCTTCGCCGGCTCCAACATGAACGTGATGATCAACGACATCAGCGAGGACCTCGACACCACCGTGCAGGGTGTGCAGATCGCGATCACGATCTTCCTGCTCGTCATGGCCGCGCTGATGATTCCCGGCGGCAAGCTGACGGACCGCTACGGCCGCAAACGCTGCTTCCTCGCCGGCCTGACGGTGTACGGGATCGGCGCGTTGCTGAGTGCCGTCTCCCCCGGCCTGGGTGTTCTCATCCTCGGCAACTCGATTCTCGAAGGCGTCGGAACGGCGCTGCTCATCCCGCCCGTCTACATCCTCACGACTCTTCTCTTCAACGACATGAACTCCCGCGCCCGCGCCTTCGGCGCAATCATGGCGCTGGGCGGCATCGGTGCGGCGGCGGGTCCGCTCATCGGCGGGCTCATCACCTCGTGGATCAGCTGGCGGGCCGCCTTCGTGTTCCAGGCCCTGATCATCGCCCTGATCATCGTGCTGAGCCGCCACCTCGAGGACCCGCTGTCCCCGGATCCGACACGCCCCTTCGACACCGTCGGAGCCGTCCTGTCGGCCACCGGCCTGGTCCTCATCGTCATGGGCATCCTGGCCGCCGACAACAACGTCTGGCTGATGACCGGCCTGCTCGCCCTCGGAGCGCTGACCCTGCTGTGGTTCTTCCGCTCCGTGCGTGCCCGCGAGTCGGCCGGCAAGGAACCGCTGCTGTCCACCAGCCTGTTCCGCAACCGCACTTCCAACCTCGGCCTCATCACCCAGAACATCCAATGGCTGTTGCTCATGGGATCGTCGTTCACCGTGGCCGCCTACCTCCAAGCGGTGCGCGGTTACGACGCCATCGCGACCGGTGTCATCTTCACGGCCGCCACGCTCGGTCTGCTCGCCACCTCCCTGGCCGCCGAACGACTCGCCCGGCGGTACCCCCAACGCACCCTGATCATCGCGGGCTTCGCCGTCTCGATCGCCGGCGTCGTCGTCCTGATCGCCATGGTCAACAGCTTCTCCAGCCCCTGGTCCTTCGCTCCCGGGCTCCTCCTGCTCGGACTGGGCCTCGGCGTGATGCTGACCCCGTCGGTCAACATCGTCCAGTCGAGCTTCACGGAGGACCGTCAGGGCGAGATCTCCGGCCTGTCCCGCAGTGTGTCGAACCTCGGCTCCTCGCTGGGCACCGCCGTCGCCGGCACGATCCTCGTGGCCGGGTTCACCACCCGCTCGTACGCCGCGGCCATGGTCACCCTCGCCGTGCTCGGGGTCATCGGACTCACGGCGGCGGCGCTCCTTCCCGGAAGCACCGGCAGCGCGCGCGGCACGGCGGGCACCCGGGCACGGAACGACGCCTGAATCCTGGAGCGGGTGCCGAACTGCCCCACACGAGAAGGGCAGTTCCGCTGAGCTCTGCCACCGGAACGTGCCCACAGCGCGAGCCGGCACGGGCACTGCGCCCGAACGAGATCGACGTCACCGTCACCGTCCTCGCTCCCGGCTACGCCTGCGAGCACGACACGGTGGTCTGGGGGGGGTCGACGACCAGGGCGACCGGGTTCCCGTCCTCACCCTTCAGTGGAACCGGGAGATGACCCTGCACCCGGGCAACGCGCTGGTCCTCGTGAACCTCAGCGGCTCGGCCCGGCCGCACAGGGTCAAGGCCTACACGGCCAAGGGCGAGATCAAGCCCTGCGTCCCGGTGAGGCCCGCCGCGCCGCGGAACGACTAGCGAGCCCTCCGCGATCGGGGTTCGCCGCCCGATCGGCCGAAGTACGGCGCGAGCCGCACGGCGGACGGCACACGGCGGACGGCACACGGCGGACGGCGGACAGCGGGCGCCGCACGGCATACGGCGGACGGTCACGTCGGGAGCCGGTCGTCGCGGTCGTCCTCGCCATGTCGAGGACGACCGCGGCCCGCCCACTACGCACAACCGCTGATCAGCGTGTAGTCAATCCCGGCGAAAGCCGCCTCATCAGCGCGTGTCCCTTGTTCCGCCGCCCCGCGGCCGCACTTCGATGGGCACAGCGAAGGCTTCGCGAACCCGGACGGACCACCGGACCCGCCTCCTCCCTCCATATGTCCTCTTCATGTCCTCTTCCCCGCATGCCCCGCGCATGTGCGTGACCCCTGCATGCCCTCCACATGCCCGCCTCACGGCCGGCCTTACGAACCCCTCACCACACAGGACTCGGTCCAGGTATGGAACTCCATGGAACCCGCACTTCCCGTTCCTCCGCCGCTGGAGCGGCGCCCCTCCGTTCCGTCGCATCCCTCCGCGTCCGACGGGCCCGCCGCTCCGTCGCGGTCGGGCTGGCTGGACGCGCTGCGCGGCATCGCCGCACTTCTCGTCGCGTTCGACCACTCGTCGTACGCCTTCATGGCGGAACTCCGCGGGCAGGTGATGCCCGAAGTGAACATCGGCCGGTACGGCGTCATGGTGTTCTTCCTCGTGAGCGGCTACGTCATCCCCGCGTCGCTCGAACGCCGGGGCTGCGTCCGGACCTTCTGGGTCGGACGGTTCTTCCGCATCTACCCGCTGTGGGCCGCCGTCGTCGGCTCGGTCATGGCCCTCGCCCTGCTGGGCATCGCGGACCAGCACGCGCGTTTCGCCGGGCTGAATCCCGCGACCGTGGCCTTCGCCCATGTGACCCTGCTCCAGGAGCTGCTCGGAACGCCCAGTGTCGTTCTCGTCCTGTGGACGCTCTCGTACGAGATGGCCTTCTATCTGCTGGTCGTCGCCCTCTTCACGGTCCGTCTGCACCGGTGTTCGGCCACCGTCGCCGTCGGCCTGGGCGTGCTGGCCGCCGTGAGCGTGGCGGCGGGGGTCGTGCCGCCGGCCTCCGCGCTGTCCGCCGCGGTCGGCGCCGGCCCGCTGGTCGCGCTCGCCACGACGGTCCTGGTGATCGCCATCTGCTGCGCGAGTTCGGGGTCGCCCGCGCTTCGGGTGTTCGGAGGCATGGCGGGGGGCGTCCTGGCGCTGGTCCTGGTTACGTTCAACGGCACGGTTCCCCTCTGGGAAGGCCTGGTGATCCTCGCGGTGATGTTCCTCGGCAGCGCCGTCCATCGGGCGGAACGGGGTGAGAGCACCTGGCTGGGCACGGCCTTCACGGCCGTCGTCGTGCTGATCTGCGCGGTGGGAAGCGGGTACGGGCACGGCGACGGGGCCCATTTCGCGCGGCGCGGCTGGATCGCGGCCTTCCTGCTGGCCGTGCTCACCTTCGGTGCCGGTCTGGCGTTGCGCCGCCTCCGGTTCCCGCGCTGGCTGACGGGACTGGGAACGATCAGTTACTCGGTCTACCTGGTGCATCCGGTACTGCTGGCGGTGAGCGACAGCACGATCGGCCGGTGGCGGCGGGACAGTCTCGTACTCGAAGCGGCGTTCTTCGCCGTGCTGTTGCCGCTGTCCGTGGTGACTCATCGCCGGATCGAAGCGCCGGGCCGGGCCCGGGGCCGAAAGGGGGTCCGCCGGATACGGCAGTCGTGACCACATCGGCGCGTCTTCCGTAGGAGACATGACGCGCCACAAGGCCGAGGCGGACTGTCGGCGCACAGAGCCGTGCGTGTTCTCCTGCGACACTCTCCCGGCCCGGAACGAACGGGAATCGGGCGGCAACCTTTTCGCTTCCCGCGGCCACTGATGGGCACACCATCGGCTCGATCCTCCGAACGGACACGCATGAAGGAAACGAGGCAGGCCGCGCGCCGCCGCAGGCACCGGCTCCGGTTGTTGACCGTCACCCCGGTGGCAGTGATCGCGGCGGCCGCTCTCGTCTTCCTGGTCGTGGCGGTCCGCCCAGGCCACCAGGCCGATGCGGGGCACGCCGCGGACGCGACCGCCACCGGTTCCCGAGGGACCGCCACGTCCGAGCGGGGGGCACCGTCCGGGCCGGCGTCCCCGACGGCGCCCCGGTCGCCGAGTGCGACGGCTTCCCCGTCCGCGGCGGCCGGTGCCAGCGGCGCGCCGGCGCGGCCGCCGGCCTCGGCCACCTCCCGGACCGCGGCCTCCGTGGCATCGCGGGCGGGACGGATTCGCCCCGGGGTCGGCTACCGGGGAGTGGCCACCACGTACGACGCCGGGAACGGCGACGGCGCCTGCTCGTTCGGCCCGAGCGCCGACGTCATGACCGCGGCGATGAACCACACCGACTACGAGACGTCCAAGGCGTGCGGAGCGTACGTCCTCGTCCGCGCGGCCGGCGGAGCGTCCGTCACGGTCCGGATCACCAACGAATGCCCCCTGCCCTGCGCCCCCGGGCAGCTCGACCTCAGCGCCGAGGCCTTCGCCGAACTCGCCAGTCCTTCGGCGGGCCGGATCCCGATCACGTGGAAGCTGCTGAGCCCCAGCGTCTCCGGCACGATCGCGGTCCGGTACAAGAGCGGGTCCAGCCGCTGGTGGTGCGCGATCCAAGCGATCGGCCACCGGAATCCGGTGGCCCGGCTCGAGCTCCGCACCGCTGACGGATGGCGACGGCTGCCCCGAACCGACTACAACTACTTCCTCGCCGAGGACGGAGCCGGATGTGGGGGCACGATCAGGATCACCGACATCTACGGTGAACGCCTGACCGTCGGCGGGTTGGCGGTGCGACCCGACACCGTTCAACCGACCCGGCTCCAGTTCGCCCGGCACTGAACCGTTCCGGACGGGCTACTCCGCGTTCTGGCCGCAGCCCACACCCGCGCCGGCCGAAGGCGGCCGAGGCGGGGAGGGGAGGGTGACGGAACCACTGGCCGTGACGACCTTGCCCGTGACGGCGTTGCCCGTGACGACCTCGGGTGCCCGGTCGGGAGCGGCCGGCTTGCGGAGCAGGAGCAGAGCCGCGTCGTCGTGCAGGCGGCCGCCCACATGGCTCTGGAGCTCGGCTTCGAGCGCGGCGAGGGTGGACGCAGGCTCGTCGGACACATGCCGGGCCAGTCCTTCGGCGAGGGCGTAGAACTCGCGGCCGTGGTCGCGTGCCTCGGTGACCCCGTCGGTGTAGAGCAGGAGCTGATCACCGTCGGCCAGGGGCAGTACCTGGAGGCTCGGGGTCTCACCCGTGAGGGCCCGCAGCCCGAGAGGCGGAGCGGGGTGGACGGGGTCCACCGAGGAGACGCTTCCGGACGCGCGCACATGGAGCGGCGGTGCGTGTCCGCAGTTGACGACCTCCAGCCGGCCCGGCTCCGGGTACCCGGCGACCACGGCGGTGACGAAGTCGTCGTACCCCAGGTTGCGCGCCAGACTCCGCTCGATCCTCGCGACGACGGCGAGGAGATCGGGCTCGTCGTAGGCGGCCTCGCGGAAGACGCCGAGCACGAGCGCGGCCGTGCCCACGGCCGGCAGCCCCTTGCCGCGGACATCGCCGATGATCATTCGGACTCCGTAGGGCGTGGGCACCAGCGCGTAGAGATCCCCGCCGATCCGGGCCTCCGCCGCGGCGGCGCTGTAGCGGACGGCCACCTGGAACGGCCCGACACTCGACGGTATGGGCGCGAGGAGCGCATGCTGGGCCGCCTCGGCGACCGAACGGACAGCGGCGAGGACCCGCTCCCGACGCCAGCGCAGCGCACTGGCCAGGGCACTCGCCAGGGTCACGGCCGCCAGCGCGGACAGAACGGCAGCGAGCTCGTCACCCGGGACGCCGTCCCGGGTTCCGAGCATCACGCTCAGCGCCGCGGCCAGGAGGCCGACACAGAGGACTCCGTACGGCCTGCTGGTGGTGGCCGCCAGCGCGGGCCCCGCCGCGAGCAGCGGCAGCCAGACCACGCCCGCTCCGCCGGCCAGGTCGACCAGCACGATGGCGCCGACGATCAGTAAGGGCAGTACGGGGGTACCGAAGGCGAGATGGGCGGCGGCGCGCTTGCGGCCCGCCGCCCCGGAACCGACGCTCCGGTTCCAGAACGTCCGTTTCCGCCAGTGCTCGCTACCGTGCTCTCGGGCCTGACTCATGTTCGTCCGCAGTCCTCACCTGGGTTCATCCCTGAAATGTCCGATTTACTCAGGAAAGACGTTCGAGGCGGGCACCACAAGCACAGGGATTTCAGATAGTGAGCGACAGGCCCCTCGTCACGCGATTCGCGGTGGGGATCAGCCGGGTCAGGACCGCCTCGAGCCGGGGCAGCCGATCGGCGGGGAGCGAGACACCGAGCGAGCCGAGTGTGTCGCCGCTGTAGACGGGCACGGCGACGCAGACCGTGCCGAGAGCGTACTCCTCCAGGTCCGTGACGGCCGGGGCCACGGGCGAGGAGGCCAGCCGCCGCAGCAGTTCCGGACGGCTGGTGATGGTGCGCGGCGTCAGGTCGGGCAGGGCGTGCCGGGCGAGGTAGTCGTTGCGGGATTCCTCGTCCAGTTCTCGCAGGACGGACTTGCCCAGCGCGGTGGCGTGGCCCGCGTCCTCGAATCCGACCCAGAGGTCGACCCTGGGTGCCCGGGGGCCGTCGACGATCTCGGCGACCCTGATCTCGCCCTCCTCGTAGAAGGTGAGGTAGGCGGCGGTCGCGAGTTCGTCACGCAGAGCGGCGAGTGCGGGGCGGACACGGCTGAGCAGCGCCTGATCGCGGCCCCGGGTGTGCAGCGTCTGCACCTTGTCGCCCAGGATGAATCCGCCGTCGTCGAGCTTGCGTATGTAGCCGTCGTGGACCAGGGTCCGCAGCAGGTGATAGGCGGTGGCCAGAGGCAGGTCCGTCTCGCGTGCCAGCTGCTTGGCGGGCGCGCCGTTCTCGTGTGCGCTCACCGCCTCCATGAGGCGGAAGGCCCGCTGAACGGATGTGATGAGCGTCGGGCCGTCGCGAGCTCCCATGCCACCAGCGTGCGCCGAGGTCACGAGACAGGCAAGGCGTCACCGGACACACCGCCCTTCCGGCGGTCCCTCGCCTCCCGGCCGCGGGTGATCCGGTCGAGACCGGCGGCGGCCGGAGACTCAGCCGCCGCCGGTCTCGTGGCGGGCGAGGCCGGTGCCGCCGAGGCGGCCGAGGAGCCCGGCGAGCCGGGCCGCCTCCTCCTTGGTCCACGGCGGCTCGGCGAAGATCTCCTCGGCGACGTGATCGGCGGTGACGAGCATCTCCGCCAGCCGCTCCCGGCCGGTCTCCGTCAGCGCCGCGTAGGCCACCCTGGCGTCACGGGCGTCCGCGTCCCGCCTGACGAGCCCGATGCGCTCCAGGGGTACGAGCCCTCGGGTGACACCGGAGGCCGTCAGCCCCAGCGCCTCGGCCAGGTCCACCCGGCGCATGCGGTCGCCCGGGGCCTGGGACAGACGCAGCAGCATCGTGAAATCGGCCAGGCTCACCCCGTGCAGCCCGCCGAGGCTCGCGTCGAACCGCTTCACCAGGGTGGCCTGCGCCCTGACCAGGCGCAGTGCCGCGTCCAGTTCACTACTCATTGACACCTCCTTGACCACTCAAGCATATCGGGAGCATGAGTCGCCGATGAGGTACGAGGGGTCAGGGGGTGTTCTGGACGCTCTGGGCGATGGCCCGCCGCTGCCGTTTGCCGAGGGGTGCCTGGGAGAGGTCCTCGCCCTGGGACCTGAGCCTCTTGAAGCCGTAGCCCCGCTCGGTCAGCCAGCCGGTCGCCGCTGTTTCGGCGCGTTCGACCGCCTCCAGGATGTCCTCCTCCGCTTCTCCGGAGTCCAGGAAGCGGAAGGTGAAGGCCGGCCGGGCGGCCAGGTCGTAGCTGAGGTGCCCCTCGGGGGTGAAGGACGCCTGCAGGACGTCATGCTCCAAGGCGCGGGCCAGAAGGTCCGCGCGCTGGTCGGCGGTGAGCCCGTCGAAGACTCCGCGAACGGTGATACGGAAAGTGCGTGTGGTCATCGGGCGAGCCTAACCAGCGGGAACACCGGGTTCCACCTCGTTTCCGGCGGGGTCGCCGTCAGCGGAAACCGGCACGGGGCGGAGCACCAGCGGAAGCTGGCACGGTGCGGACCGGGAGCGGAGTGGTCGCGCCCGGTCCGTCCTCACTCCCCGTGCGGAGCACTCAGTGGTGGTGGCAGTCCCAGTGGCCCTTGACCCACACGTGGTCCCAGTGGGCGGGAACGTAGACCCACTTGGCCTTCCACTCGTGGCTGTGATGGCCGTGGCGCCAGGTGTCGTGGTGGACCCACTTCTTCTCCCAGTGCCCCGGAACCCACTTCTTCTCCCAGTGGCCCTTCTTCCACTCGCAGCGGTCGTGGTGATCATGGTGGTCACCGGTCACCACTGAAGGCGCGGACGCCGGTGCCGGAGCCGCGGCGGCCGTACCGGACATGCCCAGTGCGGCACCGCCGGCCAGCAGACCCGTCGCGGCCGCCCCGGCCAGCAGCCGCCGGACGCTGATGCGTGTGGTCATCGGACTCACCTCCCTCGAAAACGTGATGGACATGCACAACGGGAGCCGGTGTCACGGGTGTTCGCGCCGAACCTGTCGGTACGTTCCGAGGCTCACGATGTGCGGAACACAAGGTATTCGGAGCCATGAAAGGTACGTATGAGGATAGACCCGCATAAATTTTTGGTGCGAGTTTTCGAGAGGAGAGGACCGTGGCCGGTCGCCCCGCGCCGGGACTCGTCGCCGGGTGCGACGACATCGCGGCGCCCCCTGCTCATACGCGGGGCCGGGTGTCTACGAATACAGGGTGACGACATCCGCTCCGTACGCGACGGCGGGCGGTGACGACGCCGTTCGGCGCGGCCCTGGCGGCGCGGCGACCGGTGTGCACCCCGTCGGCGAACGGCCCTCTCGCGCTGCGAAGGAGCCCGCCGGGACGGAGAGTCGAGCCAGACGAGAAGGAAGCGACGGACGGATTCTCTGAGCGATGTCCAAGAGCGGCCAGGACGGACACGGCGCGCGACGGCACTCCTCGCCCGAGGAGTGGCTGGACGCCCGGCTCAAGCGTGCGGCAGAGGGCGACCAGGACGCGTTCGCCGACGTCTATGACACCCTCGCGCGGCCGGTCAAGGGCCTGATCTGCCGTGTGCTGCGGGACGAGGCGCAGTCGGAGGAGGTGGCACAGGACGTGATGGTGGAGATCTGGCGGACCGCGGACCGCTTTCGCCCCGAACTCGGTGGCGCCCGGGCATGGGTACTCGCCCTGGCGCACCGACGGGCCGTCGACCGGGTCCGGCACGTCCAGGCCAGCACCGCACGCGAGCGGCGCAGCGCGCTGCTCGCGGAGGACCGCCCCTTCGACGAGGTGGCCGAGGCGGTGGAGCGGCACGAGGATCACCATCGCGTCCGACGCTGTCTCGCCGCCCTGGAACGGCATCAACGCGTGCCGCTGGTGCTCGCCTACTACCAGGGCATGACCTATCTGGAGGTGGCCGCCTGCCTGGCCACTCCGGCGGGGACCGTGAAGTCCAGGATGCGCTCCGGGCTGCGCCGGCTCCGCACCTGTCTGGAGGCCAGGTCATGAACGCCGCCGAAGACCCGCACCAGTCCGTGGGCGCGTACGTGCTGCACGCCCTTCCGGCAGCGGAGGAAGCCTCCTTCGAGAACCACCTGGCCGGGTGTGCCGCGTGCCGGGAGGAGGTGGCCGAGCTGTCCGCCGTCACCCTGCGACTCGCCTCGGACCAGGACGCGACCCCCTCCCCCGAGCTGCGCCGACACGTCCTCGACCGGATCGCCCACACCCGTCAGGAGCGGCTCCCCGGGAGGGTTCCGGTCCGCCGGCGGGCGCTGCGCCTGGTCCTGGCCGCGTGTCTCGTCCTCGCGGCCGCGCTCGGCGGCCTCGCCGCGTGGCAGCACACCCAGGCGGACGACGCGCGTACGGAAGTCGCTCACGCGCAGGCGCGGGCCTCCGCCCTCACCGACATCCTCACCGCCCGGGACGCCACGATCAGCACGCGGAAGCTGCCGGACGGAGCCGACATCAGCGTGGTCGCTTCCCGCACGCAGGGCCGGGCGGCCTTCATCGCCTCGGACCTGCCGCGCCTCGGCGACGACCAGGTCTACGAACTCTGGTACGCCGCGAAATCCGGCGACCTTCGCCCGGCGGGCCTGCTCCCCGGCTCCGGCGGCGCGCACGCCCAGGTGCTCCAGGGTTCCCTGGACGACGTCAGCGCCGTAGGAATCACGGCCGAGCCCGCGGGTGGATCGCGGCAGCCCACCAGTGAGCCGCTCGGCATCGTCACGGTCCCGGCCTGACGCGTCCCGTGCCCATGCCGACACAATCTACCCAACCGACACCAAGGGGATGGAAGCGAATATTTCACTTTTGATGCGGTTATCTCTTGATCATCCTATGCTGATGTGAGGAAAGGCTCAGGTGGCATGTAGACGGCCGGTTCTGGACCGGCGGGAAGCGGGCTTCCATGGTTGAGCGGTTCAAGTCGGGGCTGATCGGCGAAATGTCCGCCGAGTTCCTCGGCACGATGATTCTCATCCTCTTCGGGTGCGGCGTGGTGGCCCAGGTGGTCGCCGGCGGAGCACTCACGACACCACCGGGCGGTCTGGGAGACCACGACAGCATCGCGTGGGCATGGGGCATCGGCGTCACGATGGGTGTCTACGTCGCCGCACGCCTGAGCGGCGCGCACCTCAACCCCGCCGTGACCCTCGCCCTGGCCACGTTCAAGGGATTCCCCTGGCGCAAGGTGGCACCCTATGTGGTGGCCCAGACGATCGGCGCCTTCGTGGCGGCGCTCATCGTGCGCTGGAACTACACGGACGCGCTCGCGAAGGCCGACCCCGGCCACACCATCAAGACCCAGGGCGTGTTCTCGACGCTGCCCGCCAACGGCAACCCGAACCTGCCGGTCCACGAGTGGGGCGCGTTCCGCGACCAGATCATCGGCACCGCCATTCTGCTGCTGGTGATCATGGCTGTCACGGACCTGCTCAACACCCCTCCCGGCGCGAACATGGGCCCGTTCATCATCGGCCTGCTCGTCGTCGGCATCGGTATGGCGTGGGGCACCCTCGCGGGCTACGCGATCAACCCGGCACGTGACTTCGGTCCCCGACTGGCCAGCTTCATCACGGGATACGGAGGGGCCTGGCGAGATCAGTACGGAAACATCTACTTCTGGGTGCCGATCATCGGTCCGCTGATCGGTGGCGTGCTCGGCGCCGGCGTGTACAAGCTCTTCGTCGGCCGGTTCCTGCCCACGGCGGAGGCCGAACCCGCGGGACGCATCCCGCCCTCCAAGCCCTGACGCCCACAACCCCCACAGCAGAGGCGGCAACCCATGGCTGATTTCGTGGGCGCGGTGGACCAAGGGACCACCAGCACCCGATTCATGATCTTCGACCACGCCGGCAACGAGGTGGCGAAGCATCAGATGGAACACGCCCAGATCCTTCCGCGCTCCGGGTGGGTCGAGCACGAC
Organism: Streptomyces sp. NPDC005141; assembly: GCF_053599975.1. Classification (NCBI taxonomy): domain Bacteria; kingdom Bacillati; phylum Actinomycetota; class Actinomycetes; order Kitasatosporales; family Streptomycetaceae; genus Streptomyces; species Streptomyces sp. NPDC005141. The sequence continues at coordinate 55,692 of NZ_JBSFYW010000038.1, forward strand.
CCGGTGGAGATCTGGGAACGCACCAACTCGGTGATCCAGAACGCTCTGCGGCACAAGAACCTGACCGCGGAGGACCTGGCGGCGATCGGCATCACCAACCAGCGGGAGACCACCGTCGTCTGGGATCCGCGCAACGGCCGTCCGTACTACAACGCCATCGTCTGGCAGGACACCCGGACCGATTCCATCGCCGCCGCCCTGGAGCGTTCCGGCCAGGGCGACGTCATCCGCCGCAAGGCGGGGCTGCCTCCGGCGACGTACTTCTCCGGCGGCAAGATCCAGTGGATCCTGGAGAACGTCGACGGCGTCCGCGAAGCGGCGGAACAAGGACACGCCCTCTTCGGCAACACGGACGCCTGGGTCCTGTGGAACCTGACCGGCGGTCCCGACGGCGGCATCCACGCCACCGACGTGACCAACGCCAGCCGCACCATGCTGATGGACCTCGAGACCCTGGACTGGGACGACGAGCTGCTGGGCTTCTTCGGTGTCCCCCGGGCCATGCTGCCCAGCATCAACCCCTCGTCCCACCCCGAGGCGTTCGGTACGACGCGCACCTCCCGGCCCCTGCGCGCCTCCATCCCCATCACCGGGGTGCTCGGCGACCAGCAGGCGGCCACCGTCGGACAGGTCTGTTACGCGCCCGGCGAAGCCAAGAACACCTACGGCACCGGCAACTTCCTGGTGCTCAACACCGGTACGGAGCTGGTCCGTTCGCAGCACGGTCTGCTGACCACCGTGGCCTACCAGTTCGGCGACAGCCCCGCCGTGTACGCCCTGGAAGGCTCCATCGCGGTCACCGGATCCGCCGTGCAGTGGCTTCGCGACCAGATGAAGATCATCACTGACGCGGCCGAGAGCGAGACGCTGGCCCGCACCGTCGAGGACAACGGCGGGATGTACTTCGTCCCGGCGTTCTCGGGACTGTTCGCACCGTACTGGCGCTCCGACGCCCGCGGCGCGATCGTCGGCCTCGCCCGGTACAACAGCAACGCCCACCTGGCGCGGGCGACCCTGGAGGCCATCTGTTACCAGAGCCGCGATGTCGTCGAGGCCATGGAGCAGGACTCCGGAGTCCATCTGGACGTGCTCAAGGTCGACGGCGGTGTGACCGCCAACGACCTGTGCATGCAGATCCAGGCCGATGTCCTCGGCGTGCCGGTCAGCCGCCCCGTCGTCGCCGAGACCACCGCGCTCGGCGCCTCGTACGCGGCGGGTCTGGCCACCGGCTTCTGGCAGGACACCGACGAACTGCGCACCCACTGGCAGGAGTCCAAGCGCTGGGAGCCCCAGTGGTCCGAGGACCGGCGTCAGCAGGGCTACGCGGACTGGAAGAAGGCGGTGGAACGCACCCTCGACTGGGCGAAGGTCGAGTAGGCCGGCCTGCCGGTCACGCGGATGACCGAGGCAGCTCCGTCCAGCCCCTGGCTCGTATCGCGTCAGGGGCTGGACGCGCGTCCGCTCTCATGTGCAGTCGCGAACCGGGTCGGTCTCGCTGTGGATCGCGGTGTCCTTCATGAATCCCAGTTGTCCGTTGTCGGCCTTGGTCAGGAGCCAGCGGGTCGGGTGCGGCCCGCCGACCCAGGCCTGACCGTCTTCCTTGCAGTAGAACCAGCTCGGGTTGGAGTACATGTACCCGACGACGGTGTTCGGGTCCGGATAGGAGTGGTTGTTGCCGATGATGCCGTAGACGGGAGCGCCCGACACGTTGTTGCAGTACCACCTGATGCCGCCGTCGTTCGTCCAGCAGCCGGCGGCGGCGTGGGCGGACGACATGGCCGTGGTCCCGAACCCGACGACGAGCGCGGCGGTCGCGAACCCCGCCCCGAGCTTCCTGTTCAGACGCATTTCTCTCCCCCGTGCAGCGGTCCGCCGAGGGGCGGACAGGCCAAGGCGCATGGATGCGCCGCCTATGGCCCACTATGTCGAGAGGGCGTCCGCCAGGTCGATCGTTTCGATCCTGGTGGAAATCCCGGTGGTGTCCGGGGCGCGGTTCACCCGCGGCGCATCGCACGATGGCCTCGGGCCACACGCCGAATGATCACCCCCGGTCACGCGCCCACCCTCTCAGCCTCTCTATGCTCGGGGTCGACCATTCGCATCCAAAGGAGCAGAGCAATGAGCGAGAACGTCTACTTCGAGGTCACCGCCAACGGCGAGCCGCTGGGCCGCATCGAGTTCAAGCTGTACGACGACGTCGTCCCGAAGACCGCGCAGAACTTCCGTGAGCTCGCGACCGGCGCACACGGTTTCGGCTACAAGGGCTCGCCGTTCCATCGGGTCATCCCGGACTTCATGCTCCAGGGCGGCGACTTCACGAAGCAGAACGGCACGGGCGGCAAGAGCATCTACGGCGAGAAGTTCGCCGACGAGAACTTCACGCTCAAGCACACCAAGCCGGGTCTGCTGTCCATGGCCAACGCGGGCCCGAACACCAACGGCTCGCAGTTCTTCGTCACCACCATCGTCACCGACTGGCTGGACAACAAGCACGTCGTCTTCGGCGAGGTCGTCAAGGGCATGGACGTCGTGAAGGCGATCGAGGCGCTCGGCAGCCGTTCCGGCACCACCTCGAAGAAGATCGTCATCTCCGACTCCGGCACTGTCTGAGCGGTCCGACGGCCTGGGTCCATCCCACGGACGAGTGCTGACGGAGGCGGCGGCGCACCACCCGCCGCCTCCGTCGGACGCTGCCCCGGCCCCGGCGGGCGGTGCCCAGGGGGCCAGGGCCGTGGGCGGCCTCCGCGCGGATGACCTCGCGGTGGCCGGCCGGCGCCATGAACTCCATCGTCGGCGCGGCCCCGGCCGGATTCGTGCTGAACTCCCGGAGAGAGTGCAGCGGTTGGCCGGAGGAGCCTGCCACGGCCCGCTGCTCCAGGCCCTGTTGCGCACGGCGCCGGAACGGCACGGGGCAGTGACACCGACTCTCCTGCCGGGCTCACGGCGCGACCGGCCGCGCGGGACTCCGCAGCCACGGGAACCGATCGTGTCCCACCCGTCGCGGGTCCAGGAAAGAGTTCAGCCGGATTTGTGGCCGGAACCCGACTCCATGGGGCCGACGCGCCTCCGAGGGGTAGCCCCTACCCGCACACGCCGAGGCGCGCGGGGTTGGGGGGCTGGCCCGAGTGACACGGAGGGGGCGAACGCCCGGAAGACGCTTGTCAGGACGGGCTCAGCGGCGGCGGGCGATCCGACGGCTGCGCGCGGAAGGGCTCTACGGGCCCGCGCTTCGTGAGGTGCTGCCCGCCCTCGCCGCGGTCGTCGTCACCCTGTGCGCGGTCGTCGCCGTCCTGGCCGTCGGCTACCGCGTGGCCGGCATCGGCGTGCCTCTCGGCGCGCTGGTCCTCGTGGCCGTCGCCGCGCCGGCCGCGGTACGCCGTCACAGGCCGCTGGCCCGGCGCCGCCACGGCTTCTACACACCCGAGGAACTCGCGGAGCTCGACACGGAGGGCCTGGCCCTGGCCGTGTCCCGGATGCTGCGCCGCGACGGCTGGCGGGTGCTCCCTCCGCAGCGGACCGCGGACCGCGTCCGGGTACGCGTACGGGCACGGGACGGCCGCGGGCATCGCCTGGAGGTCGCCTTCCGGCCCGTGGCCGAGCCGCTGCCCGACGAGGAGGCGCCCTCTCGTGCGGGGCGTCCGGGCGGCTCCGGCCCCCCGCTTCGTCTCGTGGTCCACCGCGGGGCCTTCAGCCGGCGTGACGTCCAGTGGGCGCGGCGGCAGGGCGGGGTTCGCCTGATCGACGGTTCGTGCCTCAGACGCTGGGCGCTCGGAACACCGCTGAACGAACTGCGCGACTTCTCTTGACTCCGCGCACGCGTGACCGCCGAACGTGCCCGACGAGCGCGATCGGACCCTCTGGCACCGCCGGCTCGGTCTGCGGGAGCCCAGTTGCCGAGGGCTCCGGCACATCACACCGTGTTCGGGGCGGGTGTTCGCGTCAGCGAGGGATTCCCGCGTCGTCCAGGTATCGGTGCATGACGTCCGCGACGGCCTCGGCGGGCATGGTGCGGGCTGTGGGCGGCGCTGCGCCGCAGCAGCGTGTTGGCCGACTTGGCGCACTGCCGCAGGATGTCGGGATCGGCGCACAGGCGAACCCACTCAACAGGGTTGAGCCGGTCGGACGGGCCGATGGTGACGTCGATGACGGTGGGTTTCCGTCTCCGTCAGCTCAGGTCGTACCGCCACCGCCAGCCGGACGCTGTGCGCGTCGTCGTCCGCCGGCGTCCTGACGATGTCGACGGGAACCTTCAGGTTGTCGGCCAGCGCGCGCCGGTCCTCCACTTCAGCGGGCCGACAGATTGTGTGCATGGCGTGTTCGCGGGGTCAACGTCGGCGATCATGCCCGGCCGCATGTCCGGAGACCGACGACCGGCTGCCCGGGATCCGGGGCCGGACGTGCGCCACATCCCCCACTCCGAGCCCGGACGCCACAGCGGTTTCTCCGGCAACGGGCGAGGTCAGAGGCATGGACACGCTCCGACCAGGTACTTGAAGGAAACCGCTTCGCATGGGCCGAAGGGCCGAATAGCGTGCGAGGACCCGAGCCGCTCCCCCACCGTCCGACGGTCCATGTACGCCGGGCCCGCACCCCCACCAGGAGACCGGCATGTCGTACGACAGTTCCGTCCCGCGTCCCGGACCACTCGACGGACAGCGCGGTTCCCGCTCCCGTCATGTCCCGGACCCCAGCGGCGAATCCTTACGCGGCGGGGCATCACCCCGCACCTGGACCGGGCACCATCGCGATCTGCGCATCCTGCGCCGCGCCTACCGCCGGCAGCGGCGTGTGACCACGTTCGTGGTGCTCGGCTGCTTCACGCTCTTCCTCGGCCTCTCCGCCGGCTGCCCCGCTCTCATGGCCCGTCCCGTCGCCGGCGGCCTGTCGACGGGCCTGGTGTTCGCCCTCGCCCAGATCCCCGCCACCTGGCTGGCCGTGCTCCTCTACGAACGCACCGCCCGCCGCTACGTCGACCCCCTCGCTCGCCGTGTGAACCGGAGCACCCCCTGGGCTCGCGGCGAGCAGGAGCAAAAGCGGTGAGCGTCTTCGGCGGCACCGCACAGTCCTGGTCCCTCGTCGCCTTCTCCGTCGCGGTCACCGTGACACTGCTGCTGTGCGTGGTGACCGGCCCCGACAGCGACGATCTCGCCGAGTTCTACACGGGCTACCGCTCACTCTCCCCACTGCGCAACGGACTGGCCATCGCGGGCGACTACATCTCCGCCGCGACCGTGCTGACCATCGGCGGCGTGATCGCCCTGTGCGGTTACGACGGTGTCGTGCTGGCTCTCAGCACCCTGTTGTCCCTGCTGGTGCTGATGTTCCTGCTGGCCGAACCCCTGCGGAACACGGGCAAGTTCACGATGGGCGACGTGCTGGCCCGCAGGATGCCCGGACGGGCCGTACGGATCACCGCGTGCGGCGTCACCATCGCCGCCCTCGTGCCGATGATGCTCGTCCAACTCGCCAGCACCGGGCAGCTGCTGGCCTTCATCCTCGGCTTCTCCGACAACTCCATGAAGACCGGCTGCATCGTCGGCGTCGGCACCCTGATGATCATCTACGCGGCCATCGGCGGCATGCGGGGCACCGCGCTGATCCAGATCCTGAAGATGGTGGTGCTCCTCGGCTCCGGCATCGTCGTCGCCGTACTGATCCTGAGCCGGTTCCACTGGAATCCCGGTGCCCTGTTCACCGCGGCCGCGAAGCGCAGTGGCGCACCGGACGACTTCCTGCACGGCGGGCTTCAGTTCGCCGGTGGCCCGCATCCCCGGCTCGACATGATCAGTACGCAGTTCGCCATCGTGCTGGGCGGTGCCCTGCCTGCCGCACGTGACGATGCGGATGTTCACCGCGAACAGCGCCCGCCAGGTGCGGCGTTCGATGTCCTGGGCGGTGTCCTCGGTGGCGTTGTTCATGATGGTGGCGGGTGTCATCGGCATCGGCGCGACGGCGATGGTCGGCCGGGCCGGCATCGCCGCCGCCGACCCTCGTGGGCACACGGCCTATCTGCTGGGCTCACGAGCCGCGTTCGGCCCGGTGGTGTCCCGGGCTGAGACCCTCGTGTTCACCACGATCACCACGGCGATCTTCCTCACGCTGCTCGCCTCCGTCGCCGGTATGACGCTGGCCTGCGCCAACTCACTGGCCCACGACGTCTTCGCGGGCCGGAACTCCGCCATGTCGCCGCAACGCGAGACGGCCCTGGCCCGCGGCTCGGCCCTGGTCGTCGGCGCCCCCGTGATCGCGCTCGCGGTCCTCGTCCAGCACCGCAGTCTGCAACCGCTCGCCACGCTGTCCTTCTGCGTGGGCGCCTCGGCGATCGCCCCCGCCCTGGTCTACAGCCTCTTCTGGCGCCGCTACACGCGTGCCGGCCTGATGAGCACGCTCATCGGCGGCACCCTCGCCGTCCTGGTCCTGATGCCCGGCACCAGGCTGGTGTCCGGCTCCCCGACGTCCGCCTTTCCCGCAGCCGACTTCAACTGGTTCCCGTTCACCACCACGGGACTGGTGTCCATTCCGCTGGGTTTCGCCTTCGGCTGGCTCGGCAGCCTGCTGTCGGGGCGGCGCGCGGCGGACCGCGAACGGGGACGGTACGAGGGTGTGGAGAGCCTGATCCTCGCGGGACCGCGGCAGAGGGAAAGATGACGGTGGCCGGGATTTCCCGCCACCGCCACCGCCACCGCCACCCTCCCTCAGTGGTTCACGGTCCGCTGACCACGATCTCGCGCTTGAGGATCTTGCCCGTGGGTCCCTTGGGCAGTTCGGCCGCGATCGTGACGACGCGGGGGTACTTGTACGCCGCGACCCGTTCCTTGGCGTGGGCGATGATCTCCTCGGCCGTGGCCCGTGCGCCGGGCCGGAGCGTGACCACCGCCGCGATCTCCTCACCGTGCAGGGGGTGCGGCATGCCCACGACGGCGGCTTCGGCGACGGCGGGGTGCTCGTACAGCACCTCCTCGACCTCACGCGGGTAGACGTTGTAGCCGCCGCGGATGATCATGTCCTTCTTGCGGTCGACGATGAAGTAGAAGCCGTCGTCGTCCACCCGGGCCAGATCGCCGCTGTGGAACCACCCGTCGCGGATCGCCTCCGCGGTCGCGTCCGGGCGGTTCCAGTAGCCGGTCATGATGTTCTCGCCGCGGATGGCGATCTCGCCGACCTCGCCCGGCGCGACCGCACCACCGTCCTCGGCGACGAGCCGCATCTCGACCCCGCGGACGGGCAGTCCGATCGACCCCGCCTTGCGCGGCCGGTCGGGGTGGTTGAACGCGGCGACCGGTGACGTCTCGGAGAGTCCGTACCCCTCCAGCACGGGAGCGCCGAAGCGCCCCTCGAATCCGTGCAGCACCTCGACCGGGAGCGCGGCCCCGCCCGAGACGGCCAGGCGCAGCCGGGCAATGTCGAAGCCGGCGGGAAGCTCGGCGTGGAGCAGCGCCGCGTACATCGTCGGCACGCCCAGGAACACGGTGACCTCGTCCCTGGCCATGATCTCCAGGGCGCGCCGCGGGTCGAACCGGGGCAGCAGGGTCAGCGTGGCGCCGGCGGCGACGGCCGTGTTGAGCGCGCAGGTCTGGCCGAAGGCGTGGAAGAGGGGCAGGCCGCCGAAGAGTACGTCGTCCGGTTGGACCCGGAGGAGCGTCTCGGACGTGGTGAGGGTGTTGGTGGCCAGGTTCCGGTGGGAGAGTTCGGCTCCCTTCGGTGTTCCGGTGGTACCCGAGGTGTAGAGGATCAGGGCGGGATCGTCCTCAGCCCGTTCGACGGTGTCGCGCAGGGGGTCGTGGGCCCGCAGCAGGGCGTCGAAGGCCTCGGGCTCGGTCACCAGGCATTCGGTTCCGGTCTCGGCGGCGGCCTTGGTCACCTCGTCGGCGAACAGCGGGAAGACCAGCGCGACACGTGCCCCGCAGTCGCGCAGGGTGAAAGCGACCTCACGGGCCTTGAGCAGCGGATTCATCGGGACGACGACACCGCCGGCCCGCAGGATGCCGTAATAGACGACCGGGAACAGCGGGAGGTTGGGCATGGTCATCGCGACGCGGTCGCCCGGCAGCAGGCCGCGGTCCCGCAGGAGCGCCGCGACCCGGGCACTGGCGTCGTCCAGCTCGGCGTAGGTGAGCGTGCTGTCGTCATGACGGACGGCCACGCGGTCGCCGTGGGCCGCGGCGGAGGCGGCCAGGAGGGTGACGAGGTTGGTCATGCCGGATATCTCCTAGGGTTCGTCCCGCCGGGCGGGGCGGTGTGGCGCGGTCGGATCACATCGCGAAGCGTGACCCAGTGCTGTGCGCCCTGGCTACGGGGCTCACACCGAGAGGCCCGAGCGGGGCACGGGCGGCGCCTGGGCCGCGTCCGTCGTTCCGGTCGACTTCGCCTCCGGTCCGTCAGGTGTTCACCGGCCGGTGAGCGGCCACCGTGAGCGGGCCCGGCCGGTGAACGGCGTCATGCTAGGTTCCTCGACCACCGTCACGCTTGTCATGGCGGGACAGGAGACTTGGCTTTTCGGGACATCGCTGGAGCGTGCCCATGCGACCTCTGGTCCGCACCGCCGCCCTGAGCGGCTACGTCGAGCTGTGCCGCTCCCTCGGCGTCGATCCGCAGGCGCTCCTGAAGCGGGTGGGTCTGGACACCGCCGCCCTCACCGTCCAGGACCGGTGGATCTCGGGCACGGCCGCCGTCCAGGTACTGGAGCTGTCGGCGGCCGAGTCCGGCCATGAGGACTTCGGGGTGCTGCTGGCGGAGTTCCGCCGCTTCTCGAACCTCGGCCCGATCAGTCTGGTCGTCCGTGAGGAGCCCGACGTACGCAGCGCGCTGGAACTGCTGATCCGCCATCAGTACATGTACAACGAGGTGCTGCACACCCGGCTGTCCGAGGGGGACGGGCTGGCCACGCTGAAGGTGGGTCTGCGGCTCGGCGAGGCGATGGAGTGCCGGCAGGCGACGGAACTGGCCGTCGCCGCCTACCACCGCATCCTGAGCGAATTCCTGCACACCCGCTGGCAGCCGCTCTCCGTGTGGTTCCGGCATTCCGCGCCGCCGGACACCGGGGCGCACCGGCGCGCGTTCGGGCCCATCGTGGAGTTCGACCGCGAGATCGACGGCATCGTCTTCTACGCCGATGACCTCGACGCGCCCAACGCCATGGCCGACCCGCTGCTGCGCGAGTACGCCCGCCAGTACTTCGACTCGATCGCCGTCCCCAAGGACACCACCGCCGCGGACCAGGTGCGCGAGCTGATCGAGGTCCTGCTGCCGACCGGGCGCTGTTCGATCGAGCAGGTCGCGCGCAGCCTCGGCGTCGACCGGCGCACCGTCCACCGGCATCTGTCCGCCTCGGGCGAGACGTTCTCCTCGCTCCTCAACGCCACGCGCCGCCATCTCGCGGAGCAGTTCGTCGCGAACCCGCGGCGTTCGCTGACGGAGATCTCCGATCTGCTGGGGTTCTCGTCGCTGAGCGGGTTCTCACGCTGGTTCCGCGAGCAGTTCGGGTGCAGCCCGAAGGCGTGGCGCGGCAGCAAGGCCCCGTAGCAACTCCCTTACCGGGACTGTCTCGACGGGCCGGACGGGTGCCCGGGCCGCGCGCCGCCCTCCTCGGTGCGCCGCACGACCGATGTCCCCAAATGACAAATCATCTGTCCCCTGACGGCAAGCACACCCCTGAGCCCGGCCCTACGTTTGCACCACCGCACAGAAGACGCGGTCGGCCGCCGGAGGAGCCGCGCCACTCCCCCGCGCTTCCTCCGGAACGGCCGACCGCCGCGGGCCACCTCGCGCCCGCTGTCACCGGTGACCCGCATCGATCCCCGCCGGACATCCCAGGCCCGCGCAGTACGCGGCGATGCCCCCGGCGAGTGATCACCGATCCGACGAAGGAGACGGACCGTGCACTTCCACGACGACTCGCTCTTCCCCGAGAACCAGGAAAAACTGGTCATCCAGGCCGCTCCCTACGGACCGGAATGGCTTCCCGGAGACGCCGACGACCTTCCCCTGACGATGGACGAGCACGTGCAGGCCGCCGTCGACTGCTACAACGCCGGCGCCACCGTGCTCCACATCCACGTTCGCGAGCTCGACGGCAAGGGCTCCAAGCGGATGTCCAAGTTCAACGAGCTTCTGGGCCGACTGCGTGAGGCCGTACCGGACATGGTGCTGCAGATCGGCGGCTCGATCTCGTTCGCCCCCGAGGGTGAGGGCGGTGAGGCGAAGTGGCTGAGCTACGACACCCGCCACTTGCTGGCCGACCTGGACCCCGCGCCGGACCAGGTGACGATCGCGATCAACACCAGCCAGATGAACATCGTCGAGATCATGAACGACGACGATCTGGAGGGCACGTCGATCGCGAAGCCCGAGTACTACAAGGCGTACCGCGACATGGTCGTCGAGGCGGGCCCCGACTTCTACCTGGAGCACCTCGAGCGTCTGGCCGCGAACGGCATCCAGCCGCACTTCCAGCTCGCCACCCTGGCCCAGCTCGAAACCGTGGAGCGGCTCATCCGGGCCGGCATCCACACCGGCCCGCTGATCCTCAACTACGTGGCGATCGGCGGCGGTTTCGCGGGCCGTCACCCGGCCGACCTCATCGAGTTCGTCCGTCGCGCCCCCGACGGCGCCGTCCTGACCATCGAGAGCTCCATGCGCGCCGTGGCACCCATGAACGCGATCGGCATCGCGCTCGGCGTGCATGTCCGGGTGGGCAACGAGGACAACCTGTGGCGGCGCAAGGGCGAGCGCATGTCCAGCGTCGAGCAGGTCGAGCAGATGGTGCGGATCTCCGAGGCCCTCGGCCGTGACATCGCGACCGGCGCGGAGGCCAGGAAGATCTACAAGCTCGGCGAGACCTACTCGGGCGCCGACGAGACGCTGGCCCGCCTCGGCATGGTGCCGAACCGCCGTCCCGGTCAGCGCGGCTTCATGCTGCGCGACGCCTGACCGGGCCGCGGACCGGCACGCCGACCGTCCGGTCGCGGCAACGGACCCGTCGCGGCCCGCCCGGCGACGGCATCTCGTGCCGCTCGCCGGCCAGGGCGAGGGCACCTGTGCCGCTCGCCCGAGCGCGCACCGGCCACCGCGCCGGCACGTCCGATCGCGGCCCGCGTCACCGCACATCGGCGCCGACCGCGCACCGGCCACCGCGTGGCAGGCCGGTCCGGGTGCCGCCCCACTCGTCACGCCACGAGGCCGCCGGGGCCATACCCCCCGGTTCCGGCGGCCCTTCACCCTCCCGTTCACCTGACACCAACAACGGAGCACTCCTGTGGCTCACGCCATTCGATTCAAGGAGACCGGCGGTCCCGAGGTCCTGCGCCGGGAGGAGGTCGTCGTCGGCGACCCCGGCCCCGGTGAGGTCCGCGTCCGCCACCACGCCGTCGGACTCAACTTCGCCGACACCTACTTCCGCACCGGGCTCTACCCCGCGACACTGCCCGCCGGACTGGGCGTCGAGGCGGCGGGCGTGGTCGAGGCGGTGGGCAAGGGCGTCACCCAGGTCACCGAGGGGGACCGGGTCACGTACACCGGAAGTCCGCTCGGGGCCTACAGCACCGAACGGGTCATGCCGGCCGGCTCCCTGATCCGGCTGCCGGACGGCATCGGTTTCGAGACGGCGGCCGCGATGACCATGCGCGGTCTGACCTCCGCGTACCTGCTCCGCAGGATCCACCCCCTCGATGCGGGTGACACGATCCTGCTGACCGCCGCCGCGGGCGGCGTCGGCCTCATCGTCTGCCAGTGGGCCAAGCTGCTCGGTCTGAACGTCATCGGCACCGTCTCCACCGAGGAGAAGGCCGAACTGGCCCGAGCGCACGGCTGCGACCACGTCATTCGCTACCGGCGCGAGAACGTCGCCCAGCGAGTGCGCGAACTCACCGACGGCGCCGGGGTTCCGGTGGCCTTCGACAGCATCGGCAGGACCACCTACGCCGACTCGCTGGCATCACTGAGCCGCCGCGGCCTGCTCGTCTGCTTCGGCACCGCCTCCGGCCCCGTCCCGCCCATCGACGCCATGCAACTCGCCGTCCAGGGCTCGCTGTTCGTCACCCGGCCCGCGCTCGCCGACTACATCGCGGACCCCTTGGAACGGGCGGAGCTCGCGGGCGAACTCTTCGACCACGTCACCTCCGGCCGCATCACCATCGAGGTCAATCAGCGCTACGCGCTCGAGGACGCCGCCCACGCCCATCGCGAGCTGGAGGCGGGGCAGACCACCGGATCGTCCGTCTTCGTCCTCTGAGCCCCACCGCGCCCCCGCTGTCGACTCCACTCCCTCCAGGAGGAAGCACCATGGAACACACCCTCGCTCCCCCCGAGGGCGCGCCGGTCCGCGCCCACACCCGCGGCTCGATCAGGGTCGAACCCCTGACCTGCAGCATCGGCGCGGAACTGTCCGGCGTGAACCTCGGCGACGCCGCACGCGACGACGGCCTGTTCGACGAGATCAGGGCCCTGCTGCTCCAGTACAAGGTGCTGTTCCTGCGGGACCAGGACATCACGCGCGCCGAACACATCGCCTTCGCCGAACGCTTCGGAGCGCTGGAGGACCACCCTGTGGCCGGCAGCGACCCCGACCACCCGGGCCTGGTGCGGATCTACAAGGACCTGGACAGTCCGGCGGAGCACTACGAGAACGCCGCGCACACCGACGGGACTTGGCGCGAGAACCCGTCCATGGGCGCCGTACTGCGGTGTATCGAGGGTCCCCCGGTCGGCGGGGACACGATCTGGGTCAACATGGCCGAGGCCTACCGCCGGCTGCCGGAGAACATCCGGGCCATGATCCGGGGGCTGCGGGCCCGGCACAGCATCGAGGCCACGTTCGGCGCCGTCATGCCGCAGGAGAAGCGCCACGCCCTCAAGGCGCGGTTCCCGGACGCCGAGCACCCGGTGGTGCGCACGCACCCGCAGACGGGCGAGGAGATCCTCTTCGTCAACGCGTTCACCACCCACTTCGTGAACTACCACACGCCCGAGAACGTGCGGTTCGGACAGGACTTCGCCCCCGGCGCGAGCCTGCTGCTCAACTACCTGATCGGTCAGGCCGCGGTCCCCGAGTACCAGGTGCGCTGGCGCTGGACCCCGAACAGTGTGGCCATCTGGGACAACCGCTCCACCCAGCACTACGCGGTACAGGACTACTGGCCCGCCGTCCGCCGGATGGAGCGCGCCGGGATCGTCGGCGACAGACCGTTCTGAACCCCTTCCTCCAACAGCGCGTGAGGTGATGACAATGGAGTTGCACACCACTGCCGGACCCGTCCCCGAGGCGGACAGGACCGCCTCGTCCGGATGGCCCGTGTCCCGACGCTATGCCTGGGTGGTCTTCGCCCTCAGTTTCGGACTGCTGCTGTCCGACTACATGTCCCGGCAGGTCCTCAACGCCGTCTTCCCCATGCTCAAGAGCGAGTGGCTGCTCTCGGACGCCAAGCTCGGTTCGCTCAGCGGCGTCGTCGCCCTCATGGTCGGACTGCTCACCTTCCCCATGTCACTGATGGCCGACCGCTGGGGCCGGGTGAAGAGCCTTCTGCTGGCCGCGACGATGTGGAGCGCGGCGACCCTCGGCTGCGCGGTGTCCGCGAGCTACGACCAGATGTTCGTCGGCCGCCTCTTCGTCGGCATCGGTGAGGCGGCGTACGGAAGTGTCGGCATCGCCGTCGTCCTGAGCATCTTCCCGATCGGCCTGCGGGCCACCCTCTCCGGTGCCTTCATCGCGGGCGGCGCCTTCGGATCGGTCCTGGGCGTGTCGATCGGCGGCGCCGTGGCCCAACACCTCGGCTGGCGCTGGGCGTTCGGCGTGATGGGTGTCTTCGGCCTGGTCCTGGCCGGGATCTACGGCCTCGTCGTCACCGAGAAGAAGCTGACACCGGAGGCCGGCACGGTCGAGGCCGACACCGATCCCGGCCCGCGCGGCCGGCTGCGGGTGCTGCTGCCCCGGCTGTTCTCCTCCGTCTCGGTGATCAGCGCCTATGTCGGCAGCGGTCTCCAGCTCTTCATCGCCGCCTCCCTGATGGCCTGGCTGCCGAGCTACTTCGACCGCTACTACGACATGCCCACCGCCAAGGCGGGAGCGACCGCAGGAGTCTTCGTCCTCGTCATCGGCATCGGCATGATCGCCGGCGGGATGGCCGCGGACCGCGTCAGCCGGGCCTTCCCCATCCGGAAGTGGGCCGTCGCCATCGCGTGCAGCCTCGGCTCCCTGGTCCTCCTCCTGGCCGCGTTCCAGCTGCCGACCGGTCCGCTCCAGCTGGTGACGCTGGCCGCCGGAGCCCTGCTGTCGGCCGGCACCGCCGGTCCCGCGACCGCCATGGTGGCCAATCTGACCCCCGTGTCCATCTCCGCCACGGCCTTCGCCACTCTGACGCTCGCCAACAGCCTGCTCGGGCTGGCTCCCGGACCGGCGGTGACCGGCGCCCTCGCCGACGGCATGGGTCTGCTCGGCGCCCTGCGGATCGTCCCGCTCACAGCGCTCGCCGCCACTGTCGCCTTCCTGATCGGCCGCCACTTCTACGAGCGTGATCTGCGCCGTCTGACGACCGGACCCGTCGCGGCCGCGGAGCCGAAGGAAGCGGTGGTGTCTCCGTGAGCGCCACTGCCGCGCGGCCGGCTCGAACGACCCCCTCGGCACGGTCGACCGGGTCGCCGGCCGGCCCGCGACCGGGGCGGCCGGCTAGTGAACCTCGGCGGGGCCGGCCGTCCCAACCCCGCTTCCGGATAAGGCCCATGGCCGTTCCTCGGCCGCCGGGTGCGCCACCACCCTCGCGGCAGCGGGCCCTCCGCCTCCGGATGAGATCCGCGATCATCGACCGGGCAAGGGCGATCAATTCAGCTCTCTCAGAGGGCATTTCGATGCTCCTTCCGCCAGTCCCGAAACAACTCGGATGCCGGTCAAGGACGGTACGTAGGGTCCGGGGCACCGACCGGGCGGGAAATCCTCCGCCCGCGCGGTGACTCAGGAGGAGATATCGGGATGGCAAACGTGGAGGTCTCCCTCAAGGAGACGATGACGTCCATCGAGGGCGCGATGGGCGCCGCCCTCGTCGACTACACGAGCGGCATGGCGCTGGGCACGCTGGGGGGCGGCAAGGAGCTCGACCTGAACGTCGCCGCGGCGGGCAACACCGACGTGATCCGGGCCAAGGTGCGCACCATGGAACACCTCGGGCTCAAGAGCAAGATCGAGGACGTGCTGATCACGCTCGAAAGCCAATACCACGTGATCCGGCCGCTCAAGAGCCGTAGCGGCAACGGGTTGTTCCTCTACCTCGTACTCAACAAGGCGACATCCAATCTGGCCATGGCCCGCCATCAGCTCGCACGCATCGAAGCCGAACTGGAGGTGTAGACAGCCGGCTTCTCCGCGCCTTCGCATGCCCACGACTTGAAGACTTCTTCAATTGGGTACATCCAGATCAAGTCAATCCCGTGGGCGTGCGGAGGTGGAGCGGAGAGGATCGATCCCAGGGCACCGCTCGCGGCTGCGGGCAGACAGCCACCGCACCAGCTGGAGCAACAGCCCGTCCCAGGCGGCAGGGAGCGAACGATTGACCAGGCAGGTCCCCCTCTACCAGGCCAAGGCCGAGTTCTTCCGCATGCTCGGACACCCCGTCCGCATCCGGGTCCTGGAACTGCTGCAGAGCGGACCCGTCTCGGTGCGTGACCTGCTGAGCGAGATCGAGATCGAACCCTCCAACCTCTCGCAGCAACTGGCCGTGCTCCGCCGCTCGGGAATCGTGGTGTCCATCCGCGAGGGATCGACCGTCAGCTATGCGCTGGCCGGCGGCGATGTCGCCGAACTCCTGCGCGCCGCCCGCCGCATCCTCACCGAACTGCTCTCCGGCCAGACCGAGTTGCTGGCCGAACTGCGACAGGCCGACATCGACACCGGTCTGCCTCCCGGGCCGCGCGAACCGGACCTCGTCGCCTACCGGTCCGCGCACCCCTCACCCGCCGTCCGGGGCCACTGAGGCCCACCCGCTCCGGCTCGCGCTCGGGGGCGGCCCGTGTCCAACCACCCGGCGGGAGGGCGTTGTCAGTGGTGGCAGGCAGGATGGCGGGTATGACAACACCAGTTGCAGTGATCGTGGATGCCGTCGCCTACGCGCAGGCGGTCGAGGACGCTTTGAAGGCGTCGGCCGCCTATTACGAGGGCGGCACCTCCGTGCTGGACGACGACGCCTACGACCGGCTGGTGCGTGGTATCGCCGCATGGGAGGCCGAGCATCCCGATCAGGTGCTGCCGGACTCGCCGACCGGGAAGGTCGCGGGCGGCGCCGTCGAGGGGGACGTCCCGCACACGGTGGCGATGCTGAGCCTGGACAATGTCTTCTCGCCCGAGGAGTTCACCGCCTGGACGGCGTCGCTGGCCCGCCGGATCGGCCACGAGGTGGAGCGGTTCAGCGTCGAGCCGAAGCTCGACGGCCTGGCCATCGCCGCTCGGTACAGCCAGGGGCGGCTCACCCGGCTGGTCACCCGCGGGGACGGGACGGCCGGTGAGGACGTCTCGCACGCGATCGGAACCATCGAGGGCCTGCCCGGTGAGCTCGCCGAGCCGGTCACCCTGGAGGTGCGCGGCGAAGTCCTCATGACGACGGCCCAGTTCGAGCACGCCAACGAGGTGCGCACGGCTCACGGCGGGCAGCCCTTCGCGAACCCGCGCAACGCCGCGGCGGGCACCCTGCGCGCCAAGGAGCGTGCCTACACCGTTCCGATGACCTTCTTCGGCTACGGCCTCCTGCCGCTGCCCGGTACCGAGGCCGATCCGGCAGCCCGGCTGGGCGAGCTCGCACACAGCGATCTCATGGCGCGGGCCGCCGAGTTGGGCGTGAACACCACCGCCACCACCGCCGTACCCGGCATCACCGCGGTGACCGCAGAGCAGGTCCTGGCCCGCGTCCAGGAGATCGCGGCGCTGCGCGCCGAGCTGCCGTTCGGGATCGACGGAATCGTCATCAAGGCCGACCTGGCCGCCGACCAGCGGGCCGCCGGGTCCGGTACACGCGCGCCGCGCTGGGCGATCGCCTACAAGCTCCCGGCCGTCGAGAAGATCACCCGGCTGCTGGAGGTGGAGTGGAACGTGGGCCGTACGGGCATCATCGCCCCGCGCGCCGTGCTGGAGCCGGTCGAGATCGACGGCTCGACCATCACGTACGCCACGCTGCACAACCCGGCGGACATCACGCGTCGCGATCTGCGGCTGGGCGACCATGTGATGGTCCACCGCGCCGGTGACGTCATTCCCCGTGTCGAAGCGCCCGTCGCCCATCTGCGCACCGGCGAGGAGCAGCCCATCGTCTTCCCCGAGGCGTGCCCGAACTGCGGATCCGCCATCGACACCAGTGAGCAGCGCTGGCGCTGTGAGCAGGGCCGTAACTGCCACCTGGTCGCCGCGCTCTCGTACGCCGCCGGCCGCGACCAGCTCGACATCGAGGGCCTCGGTCATACGCGGGTCGTTCAGCTCGTCGAGGCCGGTCTGGTCGCCGATCTCGCCGACCTGTTCACCGTGACCCGGGACCAGCTTCTCGGCCTGGAGCGGATGGGCGCGACCAGTACCGACAACCTCCTCGCGGCGATCGAGGCGGCCAAGGGCCAGCCGCTGTCGCGGGTGCTGTGCGCGCTCGGTGTCCGCGGCACCGGCCGTTCCATGTCCCGGCGCATCGCCCGGTACTTCGCCAGCATGGAGCACGTGCGCGCGGCGGATGCCGAAACGATGCAGCAGGTCGACGGCATCGGCACGGAGAAGGCCCCGTCGATCGTCGCCGAGCTGGCCGAACTCGCCCCGCTCATCGACAGACTCGCCGCCGCCGGGGTCAACATGACCGAGCCCGGCGCCACGCCGCCCGCCCCGGCCGGCGAGGCCGCCCCGGAGGCGGAGGGCGACGAGCCGGCCGGTGGTCCGCTGTCCGGGATGACGGTGGTCGTCACCGGCGCGATGACCGGGGCACTTGAGCAGCTCAGCCGCAACCAGATGAACGAACTCATCGAGCGCGCCGGTGGGCGTTCCTCCTCGAGCGTGTCGAAGAAGACCACGCTGGTCGTCGCCGGAGAGGGCGCGGGATCCAAGCGAGCCAAGGCGGAAGCCCTCGGGATCAGACTCGCCGCACCGGAGGAGTTCGCCACGCTGGTCGCCGACTACCTCGCCTGAGTCGAGGCCCCGGACGCCGTTTCGTACGAGGGTCCGTCGGGAGGGTCGTCCGGCTGCTGCCGCGCTCGAGCCGTGCCCGGCAGGGCACACGGTGCCCGGCTGAGGTCCGAGACTTCCGCCGGGAGACGCCCGCCCTAGCCGCGCGGTGGGCCGACCCTTCGGGCCAGTACCTGTCCCGGCCAGGTTCCGGACAGGAATCGGTCGGTGGGAGTGAATCCGTTGCGCTCGTAGTACGCGACCAGTTCACCCCCGCCGCCCGCCCAGCAGTCGACCCGCAGCAGTGCGACGCCCGCGCGCCGGGTCTCCTCGGCGGCGTGGTCCAGCAGCGCGGCCCCGATGCCCCGACCGGCGTGGCGTCGGTCCGACACGAGCAGCCGGACGTACCGCTCGGGTTCCCCGGCGGGCTCGATCGGCATGTGCGGGCTGGGCCCGGAGTCCAGCACCAGGGCTCCGACGGGGGTTCCGTCCGCCTCCGCGATGCGGGGGGCGTTCTCGGTCGTGTACCGATGGACCCGCTCCACCCCGCCCGAGGTCCGCGAGTACGGGGTGGTGCCCCACTGCTCGGTGTTGCCGCGGTCGTTCATCCAGACCACCGCGGCGTCGAGCATGTCCAGAATCGCCGGTGCGTCGGCCGGGCCGCCGGGCCGGATGCTCAGGCGCACGAAGGGCACAGACCCCGGTAGGTGACCTCGACGGCGGCCACCGTGAAACCGAATCGTTCCGTCGCCGGAAGGTCGGCCAGCGGGTTGCCGGCGGGGTGGACGTCACGGACGGTGCCGCAGTTGGAGCACACCAGGTGCTGGTGAGGGTGGTGGGCGTTGGGGTCGTAGCGCTTGGCACGGCCGTCGGTGGAGACCTCGATGACCTCGCCGAGGGAGACCATCTCCCCCAGGGCGTTGTAGACGGTCGCCCGGGAGATCTCGGGCAGCCGCTCGGTCGCGCGGGCGTGCACCTCGTCGGCTGTGAGATGCACATGATCGCCGTCGAGGACCTCCGCAACGACACGCCGCTGGGAGGTCATCCGCCAGCCTCGTCCTCGCAGTCGCTCCAGCAGGTCACTCATATGGGTTCACCTTTTCAGGTTCGGTGGGAGCCCGCAGTTTATCGGTGCGCATCCGGGTCCGATCGGATATGGGTTTGGCGTCCTTCTTGACTTGGACTCTGTCCATCGTAGGATCGGTTTTGGCACTAGCCAAGGGACAGGAAGACTCCAGTACGGGCAGGAGACACAGACATGTCGGGACCACCGCCGTGGAACGGCGCGGCGTCGGCCTGCGCGTGACGGCCGCCCGTGACACGCTGCTCGGGACCCTCCCGGAACCCGGGGCCGCCTCGGCGACGAGGCGATCGCGTCCGGGGTACGCCGGCCCGGCGCCGCGTCTCCCTTCACGTCGCATACGGCCCTCCGTCCGCTCACCGTGGCGAGACTCGTACCCCGCATCGGACCGGTCCAGCCGGCCCGGTGCGAGCGGTGTACCGCGTCCTCGCCCCCGGGTGTGCGGCCGGAGACGCCCCCTGCCTGTTCCCGTCCGACCACCACGGCCTCCCCATCGACTCCGTCGACGGTCCGGAGGCCGGCCACCGGGGCCCCCGCCCCGGCTGTTCCACCACCCGCAGTCTCTGAGCACCGAGATCCGCCCCGTCCGGAAGGATTCCCATGTCTGAGAACCATGATGCGATCGTCACAGACTCAAAAAC
Organism: Streptomyces sp. NPDC005141; assembly: GCF_053599975.1. Lineage (NCBI taxonomy): Bacteria > Bacillati > Actinomycetota > Actinomycetes > Kitasatosporales > Streptomycetaceae > Streptomyces > Streptomyces sp. NPDC005141. Next base: position 75,523 of record NZ_JBSFYW010000038.1, read on the forward strand.
GGAGGCCGGAGGTGGTTGCCCCGTCGCGCACGACCGCGCCCCGCACCCGACCCAGGGCGGCGGAAACCGCCAGTGGTGGCCGGAGCGGCTCAACCTGAAGATCCTCGCCAAGAACCCCGCCGTGGCCAACCCGCTCGGCGAGGACTTCGACTACGCCCAGGCGTTCAAGTCCCTCGACCTCCCGGCAGTGAAGCGGGACATCGCCGAGGTACTCACGACCTCGCAGGACTGGTGGCCCGCCGACTTCGGCAACTACGGCCCGTTCATGATCCGCATGGCGTGGCACAGCGCGGGCACCTACCGCATCAGCGACGGCCGCGGCGGCGCCGGCGCCGGGCAGCAGCGCTTCGCCCCCCTCAACAGCTGGCCGGACAACGGCAACCTCGACAAGGCCCGCCGTCTGCTGTGGCCCGTCAAGAAGAAGTACGGCCAGAGCCTCTCCTGGGCCGACCTCATGATCCTCACCGGCAACGTCGCCCTGGAGCAGATGGGCTTCGACACCTTCGGCTTCGCCGGTGGCCGCGAGGACGTCTGGGAGTCCGAGGAGGACGTGTACTGGGGTCCCGAGACCACCTGGCTCGACGACCAGCGCTACACAGGCGACCGTGAGCTGGAGAACCCGCTCGGTGCCGTACAGATGGGTCTCATCTACGTCAACCCGGAGGGCCCGAACGGCAACCCGGACCCGATCGCCGCGGCCCGCGACATCCGTGAGACGTTCCGCCGGATGGCGATGAACGACGAGGAGACGGTCGCCCTGATCGCGGGCGGTCACACCTTCGGCAAGACCCACGGCGCGGGCCCCGCGGAGAGCGTCGGCGACGACCCCGAGGCCGCCCCGATCGAGGCGCAGGGCCTTGGCTGGAAGAACACGTACGGCACGGGCAAGGGCGCGGACGCCATCACGTCCGGCCTGGAGGTCACCTGGACCACCACGCCCACCCAGTGGAGCAACGGCTTCTTCGACAACCTCTTCGGTTACGAGTGGGAACTGACCCAGAGCCCCGCGGGCGCCAACCAGTGGAAGCCGAAGGACGGCGCGGGCGAGGGCACCGTGCCGCACGCCCACGACGCCTCGAAGAAGATCGCTCCCTCGATGCTCACGACGGACCTGTCGCTGCGCATCGACCCGATCTACGAGCCGATCTCCCGCCGCTTCCACGAGAACCCCGCGGAGTTCGCGGACGCCTTCGCCCGCGCCTGGTACAAGCTGACCCACCGCGACATGGGCCCGAAGTCGCTCTACCTCGGCCCGGAGGTCCCGGAAGAGACCCTGGTGTGGCAGGACCCGCTGCCGGAGGCGGAGGGCGAGGTCATCGGGGCCGCGGACGTCAGTGCCCTCAAGGCGAAGATCCTGGCCTCGGACCTGACCGTCTCGCAGCTGGTCTTCACCGCGTGGGCGTCGGCCTCGACGTTCCGCGGCAGCGACAAGCGCGGCGGTGCCAACGGCGCCCGCATCCGTCTGGAGCCGCAGCGCGGCTGGCAGGCCAACGACCCCGACCAGCTGGCGGCGGTGCTGCGCACGCTGGAGGGCATCCAGCGCGAGTTCAACACCGGCGGCAAGAACGTCTCGCTGGCCGACCTGATCGTCCTCGGCGGCGTCGCCGCCGTCGAGAAGGCCGCCAAGGACGCCGGTCACGACGTCCAGGTGCCGTTCACCCCGGGCCGCGTCGACGCGACGGACGAGCAGACCGACGCGGAGTCCTTCGCCGCGCTGGAGCCGCGCGCGGACGGCTTCCGCAACTACCTGGGCAAGGGCAACCGGCTGCCGGCCGAGTACCTGCTGCTCGACAGGGCGAACCTGCTGACCCTGAGTGCCCCGGAGCTGACGGTCCTCGTCGGCGGTCTGCGTGCCCTCGGCGCGAACCACCAGCAGTCCTCGCACGGTGTCCTCACCGGCACCCCCGGAAAGCTGACGAACGACTTCTTCATCAACCTGCTCGACCTGGGCACGACGTGGAAGGCGACGTCCGAGGACGCGACCACCTTCGAGGGCCGCGACGACGCCACCGGCGAGGTCAAGTGGACCGGTACGCGTGCCGACCTCGTCTTCGGCTCGAACTCCGAGCTGCGGGCGCTCGCGGAGGTCTACGCGAGCGATGACGCGCAGGCGAAGTTCGTGAAGGACTTCGTCGCCGCCTGGGACAAGGTCATGAACCTCGACCGGTTCGACCTCGTCTGACGTACGACGCGTGACGTACGACGACATCTGACGTACGACGTCTGACGTCCGGGCCGGTCCCCCAGCGGGGCCGGCCCGGACGCCTTTCGCACGAACGGCAGGAGGCTCTCGGCAGCTCCGGGCCGGGGCCCGCCGTACCGGCGGGATCGGCGGTCCGGCCGCGCGGCGCGGCGGCGCTCTAGGCTGGCCGTCATGAGCGCACACTTTGACGTGGTGGTCCTGGGCGCCGGCCCGGGTGGATATGTCGCGGCCATCAGAGCCGCCCAACTCGGACTCAGCACGGCGATCGTCGAGGAGAAGTACTGGGGCGGTGTGTGCCTGAACGTGGGGTGCATCCCGTCGAAGGCACTGCTGCGCAACGCGGAGCTGGCGCACATCTTCACCCAGGAGGCCAAGACCTTCGGCATCCGAGTGAACGGTGAGGTGACCTTCGACTACGACGCGGCCTTCACCCGCAGTCGCAAGGTGGCGGACGGACGGGTCAAGGGCGTCCACTACCTGATGAAGAAGAACAAGATCACCCAGTACACCGGCCGCGGCACGTTCGGCGACGACCGCACGCTCGAGGTCGCCCTGTCCGACGGCGGCACGGAAACGGTGACGTTCGACCACTGCATCATCGCCGCCGGCGCCACCACCAAGCTGCTCCCCGGAACCTCACTGAGCGAGCGCGTGGTGACGTACGAGGAGCAGATCCTGTCGGACACCCTTCCGGACAGCGTCATCATCGCGGGCGCGGGTGCCATCGGCGTCGAGTTCGCCTACGTGCTCCACAACTACGGCGTCGACGTCACCCTCGTCGAATTCCTCGACCGGATCGTCCCGTTGGAGGACGAGGAAGTCTCCGCGGAGCTGGCCCGGCGCTACAAGCGGCTCGGCGTCAATGTGCTGACGTCCACCCGTGTCGAGGCGATCGACGACTCCGGCGACGCGGTCAAGGTCATGGTGACCACGGGCGGCCAGCGCCAGACGCTGGAGGCCGGCAAGGTGTTGCAGGCGATCGGGTTCCAGCCCCGTGTGCAGGGCTACGGCCTGGAGAACACGGGTGTGAAGCTCACCGACCGCGGGGCGATCGACATCGACGCCCGCTGCCGGACGAGCGTGCCCCACATCTACGCCATCGGTGACGTGACCGCGAAGCTGATGCTCGCCCACGCGGCCGAGTCGATGGGCATCGTGGCGGCCGAGACGATCGCCGACGCGGAGACGATGGAACTCGACTACGTCATGATCCCGCGGGCCACCTACTGCCAGCCGCAGATCGCCAGCTTCGGCTGGACCGAGGCGCAGGCCCGCGAGAAGGGTTTCGACGTCCAGGTGGCGAAGTTCCCGTTCACCGCCAACGGCAAGGCCCACGGCCTGGGCGAAACGGCGGGGTTCGTCAAGATCCTCAGCGACGCGCGGCACGGCGAACTCCTCGGAGCCCACTTGATCGGTCCCGAAGTGACCGAGCTGCTGCCGGAGTTGACGCTCGCCCAGCAGTGGGACCTGACGGTCCACGAGGTGGCGCGCAATGTGCACGGCCACCCGACTCTCGGCGAGGCGGTCAAGGAGGCCATCCACGGACTGGCCGGTCACATGATCAACATGTGACGCGCGACAATCATCTCCATGGACGACGGTGCGCGCGATACCGAGAGCCGGCTCGTCAGGATCGAGCGGCTCGTGGAGTCCGGCGAGCGTGAAGTGGCGCCCGCCTGGCGGCGGGTGACCCACGGCGAGCCGCGCTGGGCGGTGACCGCCGCGATCCTGGTGGCGGTCACCCTCCAGCTGATGCTGCCGCACCGGCTGGCCTTCCGGCCGTCCTGGGTGCTGCCGGTCCTGGAGCTGGTCCTGCTGGCGGGCCTGATCGCCGCGAACCCCCGGCGGGCCGAACCCCGGAACAGGCGGTTGCGGTGGCTGGGCCTGGCCCTGATCTGCTTGATCAGCCTGGCCAACGGCTGGGCGGCGGCCCGACTGGTGGCAGGTCTGGTGAACGGCACCGAGGGCCTGGACGCCGGGTCGTTGCTGCTGACCGGCGGCGCCATCTGGCTGACGAACGTCATCGTGTTCGCCCTGTGGTACTGGGAGTGGGACCGCGGCGGTCCGGCGGAACGCATGCTGGGCCGTCACCGGTTCGCCGACTTCCTCTTCGTGCAGATGCAGAGCCCGGAGACCGCACCGTCCGACTGGGAACCGGCGTTCCTGGACTACCTGTACCTCTCCTTCACCAATTCCACCGCGTTCAGCCCGACCGACGTGATGCCGCTGTCGCGCTGGGCCAAGATGCTGATGATGCTCCAGTCCACGGTCTCGCTGGTGACCGTGGTGCTGGTGGTGGCCCGCGCCGTCAACATCCTGGGGTGACCGTCGCAACACCGCGGCCCAAGCAGCGTCCGGGCACGGCCCTCGGCCCCCCTCCGCATCGGCCCCGCCCTCTGCATCGGCATCGGCATCGGCATCGGCATCGGCACCCGAGCCCGTACGCCGTCCACGACGCGGCCGCCCGGACAACAAAGGTGCTCGCTGCATCTAATGTGCCGGATACACCACGATCGAGGGGAGCCCGGACATGGCCGAGGTGCCGACCGAGGGAACCGGCAGTGACGGGGACGCGGTGGTCGCGCTCCGTGATGTGAGCGTCCACCGCCACACGAGCGGCCGGGTGATCCTCTCGGAGATCGACTGGACGGTGCGTGCCGGTGAGCACTGGGCCCTCCTCGGAGCCAACGGCGCGGGCAAGACCACCCTGTTGCGGCTACTGGGCGCGCTGATGCATCCCACGACCGGGAGCGTCGAGGTGCTCGGTTTCCGGCTCGGCCGGGTCGACGTGCGCGAACTGCGCGCCAGGATCGGCCATGTGAGCACCGCCCAGCGCGTTCCGCAGGACATCGACGCCCACACGGTCGTCCTGACGGGCCACACCGGCACCGTGCAACCGCTGTGGCGGAACTACGACGCCGAGGTGCGCGGGCGCGGCCACGAGCTGCTCGCCGAGCTGGACATCAAGGAGCTGGCCGACCGGCCGTACGGCGTCTGCTCGGGCGGGCAGCGGGCCCGGATCCTGATCGCCAGGGCACTCATGGCCGAGCCGGCCCTGCTGCTGCTCGACGAGCCGTTCAACGCCCTGGACCTGCCCTCCCGCGAGGATCTCGTCGAAGCCATGCAACACCTCGCCGAGAGCCGCCCGGAACTGGCCACCGTGACGGTCACCCACCACCTGGAGGAGCTGTCCCCGGCCGTCAGCCACACACTGCTCCTGCGCGAGGGGCGCGTCCTCGCGCGTGGTCCCGTCGACGACACCCTGACCGATTCCTGGATGACCAACTGCTTCGGGCGCCGTATCACCGTGGTCCGGCACGATGGTCGCTGGGCGGCCTACTCCGGTCGTCACAAGGCCAGTTGACGGGTGTCTTGGGCACGGTGCCGTGACGTGGCGGTGACCGGCACGACCCTGCGGGCGGCGCCGCCGGAAAGGACCGCTCGGCTGCCGCTCGGCGAGCGCGGACATCCGGTACGGGCCCGGCGGAAGGTCTCATCGTGGACGGATCCGCGTGCGGGGCGCACCGATCGAAGGAATGCGCCCTGTACGCGCCTGCGTCTGTACGGCGAAAATGCGCCTGTCGACGGTCATTTGGCCTAGACACCGCGTACCCCCGCCGCCAAGTACCAGGAAAGCAGGTCGGCTGCCGTGCTGTTGCGTCTGCCCACGTCCGTGTCCGAAGCACAGGAGTGCATGACCGAGGGTGCGGTGCCGATCGGCGGCGCCACGCTGGTGTGGGCCACCTGGCAACGCGACGGTTTCCCCGACCACGCCATGTCGCTGCGCGACCTCCCGGAGGCCAATGCGATCGGGCGCGAGACCCTCGGCGCGGCCGTGGTGCTGAACCGCATAGACGACCGTGTGCCCGAGGTGATGCGCCGGGCGGCCGCCACCGTGGGGACCGGAGCCGTACGCCGGACGGCCACCGTCGGGGGCAACATCGTCGGCAGCACGCTGCGTTGCCTGCTGCCCGCGGCGCTCGTCCTGGACGCCCGCGCGGTGATCCTGGAGCCGGAGGGCGTGAACGAGACCGACCTGGCCGAGGTGCTGGCCAAGCGCCACCTGCTGCTGAGCCTGCACTGGCGCGAACCGGTCGCCAGCAGCTACCACAAGGCCGCGGGCGAGGCCGGTGGGCCGCCGCCACTCGTCATCGCCGCCGCCGTGCACCCCGCCGACGACGGACAGCGCCTCCTTCGCGTCGCCGTCCGCGACGACGAGGAGGTGTTCAGCGACAGCACCCTGTGCCACACCGACGCCGAACAGGATCTCCGGGCACTGCGCGACGGCCCCTTCGGCCGGCTTCCGGCCGCGACGTGGGATGCGGTCCGCCGGCACGCCACCGATCTCCGGGCGCGCCCCGCCGACCGCTAGGAGGGCGAACGTCGGCGAGTCGGGTCCGCAGGCTTGTCCGCCGGACCGACTCGCCGACTCGCCGGCTCGCCGAGCGCGGAGTTCCAGGTGCCCTACCTCGGGTCGCCGACCGGCGCGGGAGCCTGGGCCGCTCGCCAGTACCCGACGGCGTGCACGCGCTGGCGGGGCACGTTCAGCTGGGAGCTTCCCCAAGGCCGGGTAGTTAGCGTTTTCGCTGGTCACGCAAGGGGCGTTGGAGTCCATGCTGTGGCGGCATAGAGGCCGGGGCCCAGTTTGTGGATGAGGCCGATTTCGGCCCATCTGGAAAGCTGTCGATACATGGCTTCCATGGTGATGTCGCCGAAATGGGAGGCGATGTCACGGGGGCGCCAGAGGCGGTTGGGGTCTTTCTCGAGCAGGGCCAGGATTCGGTGACGGCGGCGCTCGGCGAGGGCGGTGTGCCGGTCGTCGCGGGAGACGGCGGGGAGCTGAGGGCGGGATTCCGGAGGCTCGAGGACGTTGATGTCGAGACCGGTGATGGTGCGGCTGGTGTCGGGCCTGCCGTCCTCGTGGCGGGTGCTGTAGCGGGACATCGGTGACTTGACCTTGCGGGTGCTGACCCGCCGGCGTCGGGGCGGGAGGAGACGGGTCAGGATCCGGTGCCCGATCAGTCCGAGGTGACCGGCGTCGGCGGGGTCGGTGATGACGGCGGCGGCCTGGACGACCTGGTCACGGGCGGTCTGGAGGGCGACGGTGAAGCAGCAGCGGTCCGGATCAGTGCCAGCCAGCGCCTCCGCAGCCTCGACCATCACAGTCCGCAGTACCTGGTAGAGAGTGAGCAGGGCCCACATCTCCTGCTCGATGCCAGCCGGGTCGCCCGAGCGCGGGTTGCGCCCGTAGGTCCGCATGTGGTCGGCGATCGACCAGCCCATCAGGCGTTTCGAGCACAGGTCCAACACCGTTGCCAGATAAAGGAATTGGCCGTTGCCGATCGGGAGATAGGTGATGTCTCCCACGCACTTGGTGTTCGGCTCCTGGGCAGCAAAGTCCCGCTGGCACAGCCGGCCGTCAGCGGCTTATCAACATCACCAACAGAGTCCCGGCATTGCCTCTAGACACTCCCCCTCCAGCAAGGCTGGTGGCGCATCTTCCGCAAGGCCACCCTCGCCGGCGAGTCATTCGCCGGACCAGCCGAGATCGAACACGCCACCCGCCTCACAACAACCCAGCTCAACGCCCAAGCCCGGCCTTGGGTATGGGGCGGGCCCGCACCACCAACCCGTCTACTGCGGAGCCGATATGTATACAACCAACGAGGAATCCGGCACTATGCGACGGCCGCCGTGACCGGCGGCGATCGGACCGTCGAAAAGATCATTGCGGGACAGCCTTTAGGAAGCGTCGAAGCAAACGCTGCGCCAGCTCGTGTCGATAATACTCTGCCATCCTCAAGGGAGTTTCACCATCTGCAGCGGGAAGCTCCGGGTCGGCACCGTAGGCCAACAGAATGGCTGTCGCGACAGTATTCAACGGGTAGCCCGACTGGAGATGCCCGTCGCCTTCTACATCGATAGCGTGAGTGAGCAATGTATGGCCGAAGCACATCTCGTTAGGGTCGGTACCAGAATCCAGGAGCACGGTAAGTGCTTCGTAATTACTTCCTTCTACCGCCTTGTGTGCGGGGGTCCATTCATCACCGCTTAGACGCGGATCCGAGCCGCTTTCGCCAGTCATCCATAGCTCCCAGTAAGTCGACTGCAGGCTCGCATGAACCATATTCCGTGCTGTCCTGGATGGTAGCACCAACGGCACGTAGAGCGCCTGCACCAGGCGCTCCACGCTTCATTCCGCGCTTCCGGCCCACCGACTCCGGACTAATCTCCCGATTCGTAGTTGATGCGAATGTTTGGAAATTCTTGCGAGAACTGTCCGATGACAGACGTGCACGAGAAGCAGGCCTGCTGGGTCGAGTAAAGTGTAATACTTCCGCTCACATTTGACGCATCGCCGAGCCTATTCGCGATGTAAGTGAGCATCTTGTACTCGGTGTCGTTGTCGCGCGCATTATTTCCGGTAGAGCTGGCCGTATATCGGGCCGGATTTTCGGGACTTCCCACATCGGGAATCCACCCCTTTCGGCCGCCCTGACTCTTGTCCTTACCGCTGGCCGCCTTCAGTATCTCCGACTCGCCATCACCCAGCCGCAGAACACCACCCAGCCCTGCTTTCTTCCTGCTGAGCTCACTGTTGGCAATGGCGTCCTCTACCACCTTCCTGGCTGTTACTTTCTCCGATGCGACCTGCGTGCGAGCGGCAAGTCGCTCTTCGAGTGAATGCGCAAATCCGAAAGCTATGCTGGCTGCCCAGGTGCTGCCACCGGAAGAGAATGCTGCTCCAGAGACGTCACATGCGGTCTGGTCGTTATGGAAGGTGCAGTTGTAGTAGTCGTCGAAGACCGTCATTTCCTTGTAGCCGTGGGCGACGCGCTCACGGAACTGAGCGTCGCACCCGGAACTGACGGAGACACCACAAAGGTTGCCTCCGGTGATCGTCGGCGTTTGCTCTGCTGCCCAGTCGAGTGCTGCCGAACATGCCGCGTCGCAGTTGCTGGTGACAGCTCGGTCGTCGTAGTAACCGTAGTGGGATGTCTCCCACGGGTATTTTTCTTCCCACGTCTGTCCTGTGGAGAAGTCCGGGGAAGCGTGGGATTCCTTGAACTGCCATTCGCCGTCACAGCTCGAGCCCGAACAGGAGGTCGAGTTCGAGAGGCCGGTGGGGTCGGAGGTGGTGACGGGGTTGTTCTCTGAGTAGGTGTAGCCGTTGAGTGACTGCGGCTTGGTGGGTTCGATGAGCGGGTCGACGGACATGAACCGGCCGATAGTCGGGTCGTATTCTCGAGCTCCGAGGTGGGTAAGGCCTGTCGACTTGCTGTCGTCGGTGCCGCCGACGAAGCCCTTGGTGCCGGGCCAGGTCTTGGGGAAATCACCCCGTGCGCCGCCGAAGGGCAGGCTGCGCCGCTGGGCGAGTGTGAGATCGCTGGCCTGGATAGCCAGCTGGCCGGTGCCTTGGTGGTCGGCGATGGTAAAGGCGAAGGTGCCGTCGTCGTTGCGGATAGCGGTCTGCCCACCGCTGAGTCCGATGTAGCGGGTGGCCTTGGCCTTAGCGGCGCCCTTGGGCAGGGTGACCTCGGTGTGCCCGAGATAGAGAGTGGTCTCCGAGTCCGTGCGGGCGATCAGACGGTTGCCGTCGGCGTCGTACACGTACTCGGTGGTCTTGCTGCCCTCGGTGACCTTTATGAGGTCGCCTTCGTTGTCCCAGAGCAGGCCCTGGCCAGGGCGGGTGATGGTGTTACCTGTCTCGTCGTAGCTGTACGAGGCACTCTTAATCCCCGACGGATCGGTGGTAGTGACCGAGGACAGGGCGTGGGCCTGCGGCTTGCCCACCCCCAGATAGTCGTAGCTGCGCTTGATGTCCTTGCTGCTGTCGCCAGCGGTGTTGTGCTGGGTCTCGGTCTTTCGGTTGCCGAGCTTGTCGTAGGTGTAGGACTGCCAGTACGGGGCCGGGCCGCCGATGCTGCTGCCTGTGGGAGCGCTGGCGCAGGTGGCGGTGTTCTGGGTCCAGGTCTCGGTCAAATGTCCGGCGTAGTCGTAGGTGAAGCACTGGTTGTCGGTGCCCGTGCGGGAGACGTCCGACATGGACAGGACGTTGCCTGCCTCGTCGTAGCGGTACGTGGCATCGCGGTCGACGCCGGGCTGTTCCTCACGGTCCACCCGGGAGTTGGCGAGCCGCTGGGTGCCCCACTCGTAGGCGTTGGTGACTTGGGTCTTCTTGCCGCCGTTGGTCAGCCCCATCTGGTAGACGAGCGGCTTGCCGGTGAGGCTGTAGCTGGTGCTGCTAGTCATGCCCTGGCCGTAGACCGAGGTCGGGCGCAGGGTCTGGTCCTCGTAGGCGTAGTTGAACGATCCGCCAGCCAGGGATCCGGCCGCCGAGTAGCTGACGGAGGCGACCAGGCCGGAGGACTTGTAGGTGGTGCCGGTCTGGTAGGTGCCCGCCAGTTTGCCTTCGGCTGCCGGGATGACCACGGCGGTCTTGGTGGCCTGGTACAGGCGGCTGTAAGCGGTGACCTTGGACGTGTACGCCTCGCCGTTGACGTAGCGGGTGGACTCGGCGAGCTGGCCCTGGGCTCCGGAGATCGTGTCGTAGACCCACTTGGCGCGCAGCTTGCCGGTGGCAGAGCCTTCCCTCGTCTCGGTCTTGCGACCGAGGTTGTCGTAGACGTAGTAAAGGGCTGGCACCTTGGGACGGGCGTCCTCGGTAGAGATCAGCTGCCCGCGGTCGTCATACTCGCTGGTCACTGTCCCCTTGTCCGGGTCGCTCACCTGCCTCTGGCGGCCCAGCTGATCGTAGGTGTAAGTCCAGACGTTGCCGTCGGCGTCACTGATCCGCTCGAGTTCTCCGCGCGGGGTGTAGTCGTATGTGGTGGCGACATAGCCGGAGTCCGTGCTGCGCGTGAGGTGCTGGCGCAGCTCCGTGGCGTTACCGCGGGCGTCGGCGAGGGTGGTGGTGGCGGTGCCGCCCACTGGAGGGATGACCGTGACCCGGTCACCGCCGTAGATCGTTTTGGTCGATGACATGACAGTGCCGCCGCCGCTGTTTCCTGCGACCTGCTGAGTCTGTACCGCCCGACCCAGTCCGTCGTAGGTGGTGCGCGTCTGGGTTTCGACTTTCAAAGCGTCGTCGGGCTTGAACAACTCCGTGGTGGGTTGGCCTGTTGAGTAGTAGGCGGCGAAGTTCTTTGCGGCCAGGCCGCGTTCGTCGTAGAACGCGTCGGTGAGGACGCGGCCGCCGTCCGGGCCCGGCTCCTGGGTTTGGCGTTCGCGCAGGAACCCGTCGTAGAGCACATACGAGGCGATCTGGCCGCCGTTGTTGTCCAGGATCTTGGTGCCGACGGCGACCGGCTTGCCCTCCGTGTAGCTGTAGGTGAACTCGTAGTTCGGGGTTTGGGTGTTGGTGCGGTCGGCCAGCCAGACTTTGGAGGAGCGGCCGAGGGCGTCGTAGGCGAACTGGGTGGCGTTGCCGTTGGTATCGGACTGCTTCAGCGTCTGGCCCCGCAGCGGGTCCAGGTCTTCGAGAGTGGTCTGCGCAGTGGTGGAGTCGGCGGCTACCGCGGGCGGGGTGGTGACCTTCTTCTGGGTCGGCAGGCCGGTGGACGGGGTGTACGTCGTGGTGGTGGTGCGGCCGTCCTTGCGCTCGACGCGGACCGGGGTGCCGTCCTTGTCGACAGTGACGTCGGCGATCAGGTCCGTGCTGGTGAGCACGCGTCCGTAGCCGTCGAAAGTTGCGCCGGACTCCAGATAGGCGGCCTTGGTGCCGTCGTGACTTTTCAGGGTGGCCGTGGCGGTTGCGTCGCCCTTGGTCGGCGCAACACCGTAACCCTGCTTGTCATAGCCCGTGCGGACGTCGGAGATGACGTCCTTGGTACGGTCGACGGTGGCGTCGCACGCCTTGGCGACGGTCTCGACGCGCTGCGTCAAGTTGAGGATGTTGTCGGTCGTGTTGGTGGCGTAGGTGGTGCGGGTGCACTGGTTGTCGGTCGAGGTGGAGTTGTCTTCGAAGTCGTTTACCTCGGTGACCCGCCCGGCGATGGTGTCGTGCTCGGTCGCGCTGGAGGTAATGCGCCACTTGCTGCCGGCGCCGTCGTCGAGCGAGGTCCAGCTTTTGCTGCTGGACGTGCCGGTGAAGTTGGCGGTGACGGTGCCCCAGTCGCGGACCTTCTTCGCCGTCTCATGGTGCCAGGGGCGGCTTACGGTCTTGGCGAGCACCTTGCCGTCGGGCTTGTCGAAGGTGACGGTCTTGTATTCAAGTCCGGCCGTGGACTCATGGTCGGTGATCGGGTCGCCCTCGTCTGCGTCCAGCGTGACGGACACGGACTTGGTGCCACCGCTGGTGTCCTTGCGGTCGCCGTCCACGCCGCGCAGGAAGTAGGAGTCCTTCTGCGTCTTCAGGGCGTCGGTTCCGCCCTCGCCGCCGGTGCGGACCCGGACATGGCTGTAGCCGCGCCACTGCGACCAGGTCTTCTCCTTCTCCTTGGTTAGCCCGTCGTCGTCAGCGAAGTGCCAGGCGCCACCGCCCAAATACGAGTACTTGGTGACCTGGTCCGGGGCGCCGCCAGTGCGGTCACTCGCCACCACGCTGTTGACGACGTACTTGTTGAACCACTGCTTGTCCGGGTCGTCCGCGCTGTCGCCGCCGATGTACTGCGGGAAGCACCGTGTGGTGTTCGTCTCCGGCGTCGGCAGGGCGTTCCAGTCACAAACGGCGGTCGAGTAGTTGACGTCGATCTGGCCGCCCGACTCGTCTGCCACGGTAGACAGGCGGGCCTTGATGAAGGGCGCGTAGCCGTCGCCGGTCTTGTCGAGTCGGTTCTCCAGCTGCGTGTAGGAGAACGTGGTCTTCGGCAACTTGACCGTGGGGGTGGCGGACTGACCGGTGTGCTGGATGCTGTCGAGTAGCAGTTGGTAGTCGGTGTCGGCCATGCCCCAGCGATGTTCCAGGTGCCAGTTGTCGGCCTGACCGTAGGAGCCGTCGCTCTTGAGCACTTGGGTGGTGACGTCGGTCAGGCGCTTGCGGGTCCAGAACGACGGGGACACGCGGCCGTTGTCGCACTTCGTGTCGGCCTTGCAGTTCAGGTCCCAGGGCGTGTCGTACCAGTAGAACGCCTTGTCGTCGATCGTGGACGGATCGCAGGTCACCCCAGTCTGCGGCAGGCAACGCTCCGTGCCGTCGAAGACAACCTGGCCGAGTGCCTTGTCCGCGTACATCCGGGAGGACTTCAGACCGTAGTCGATGCGCTTGAGGTAACCGCCGCGGGTGTAGGGGGTGTCGTCCTCCGGCTTGAGATTGCGGCCGTAGGAGTTCATTTCCTTGGTGTAGTTGTAGGCCATGGCGTTGCCGTGCGGGTCGACCACGTAGTCGACGTTCCACCGCCACGCCTGCTGGCACCACGAGCCAGCGAAGTCGTCGGCGTGACAGGGTTCGCCGGAATCGTTGCCGTAGACCGGGACGGTCCAGGCGGAGTCCGTGATGTCCTTCCCATCGGTCCAGCCCGGCAGGCGGTTGTAGCCGAAGTAGTAGCGGGTGCCGTCGGGAGTGGTCAGGCGCCAGTACTCGCCGTCCTTATCTCCGTTGCCGCGGTTGCTGGAGGTCAGGCGCTTGATCTTGGTGCCGTCATCCTGCTTCAGCTTGTATTCGCCGTCGCCGATGGAGACGAGCTCGCCGCCCTTGCCGTTGAAGGTGATGAAGGCGTTGTCGTAGGCCCAGCACAGATCGCCGGGTTTGTTGCCGTCGGCGTTCTTAACTCCGTCGTCGGCGCATGGCTTGTAGCGGCGCTCGATGAAGCCGGGCGACAGGTCGAAGCCGTCGCCGACCCAGGATCCCTGGTTGTTGGAGCCGCCGGTGCGGCCGTCTATGGAACCGGAGGAATAGGACAGGCCCACTGTCGGCTTGAGTCCGCCGGGCACGGCGGGGACATCCATGCCGTAGGACCAGGCGAAGTCCCCGGTGTTGAGGTTCGTGCTCCATGTGGCAGACGGGGACAACGAGGTCGCTTCGTAGTCACCCTGGCCACCAGATGCGGCGGTTGTCGCTGCCAGCACGGTGGCCGTGCCCGACTGGACGCTGATGGACTTCGCGGTCAGGGACTGCTGTTCGGCGTCGCTGGTGGTGGCGACGGGCTTCGCGGTTCGACAGGCTTCCCGGTTCGGCGTGGTCAGGGCGCAGGCGGGCAGTTCCACCAGTCGCAGACGTGAGGCGTAGTCGCCGCCGAAGGACTCGGCGAAGCTGCCATAGTCAACGCTGACCGACACCCGGCCCGCTACAGCGCCCGCTCTCGCCGTCGCCGTGGTTTGAGTCGCGTTGGGCCTGAGGGTGAAGAGCATGCCCCGCACACCCGCGCGTTCAGCCTGGCTGTGGCTCAGGACGTGCGTCTCGACGCTGTCCAGGGCGGCCTGTCCAGTGGCCCGCTGGGCTTTATCAGGTCTGTCGTCCTTGGCGCGGGCGATGCGGACGGGTATCCCCTTGGCCTGGGCGGAGCCGGTCTTGCCGGACGTCGCAGGAACGTCAATCGTCGCGCGGGCGGGCTTCGGCCAGTCGTTCTGGGGGGTTCTGCTGGGAGTCCTGGAGTTCTTGGGACGGGTGCGGGGTTTGACCTTGATGCCGTTGGAGCCGGGGACTGGCTTCTCCGACTTGGGCATGCCCGGGAGACCACCGCCGGCCGCGGCGGCCGGGCCCGCTCCCACCTGCAGGAGCGTTCCGACCAGGACGGCGGACAAGCCAAGCGCGGTTCTGCGCAGCAGCCGACCTCTGGGATGGCGCGGAAACTTCGGTTTCATCCAATTCATCCATTTTTGCCGGGCGCCCTTGCCCGTAAGCGGGCACGACGGGGCGCGGAAGTGGGGGTCGTGGGTGTCGCGATGTTCACCGGCACCGTCTTCTTCAGCCAGTACTTCCAACTGGCGCGGGACAAGTCCCCGAC